>JBEEIN010000026.1:0-6677 GCA_041169825.1 Pseudomonadota bacterium | reverse complement strand
ATGCCGCGCCGTTATCCGGACTACACCGAAGCTTACGCCTACTGGAACTATGTCTCCTCGATCGGCTACGTCATCATGGCGAGCTCGCTGGTGATCTGGTTCGTCAACATCATCTATGCCTACACCATGGGCAAGAAGGCTGAAGACAACTACTGGGGCGAAGGTGCGACGACGCTGGAATGGACCCTGTCCAGCCCGCCGCCGTTCCACCAGTTCGAAACCCTGCCGGTGATCGAGGACAAGGGTCACCACTAAGGTAACCCCGGTCCGAACCGACTGGGCAGAATCCGCCCCGGCCCGCAAGGTCGGGGCGTTTTCTTTGGAGCGATAGCGATGCCTGAATTCCGGATGGTTAATTGCGGCGAAGTCAGCTTGCGCTGCGCGATTACCGGCCCTGCCGTGGGCACCGCGCCGCTGGCGATCATGGTCCATGGCTTTCCGGAAAGCTGGTATTCCTGGCGCCATCAACTCGAGCCGGTGGCCGCAGCAGGCTACACCGCCTGCGCCATCGATGTGCGCGGCTATGGCGGTTCGGACAAGCCGCAGCCGGTTGAGGCCTATAGCCTCCAAAAGATCGCAGCAGACTTGATCGGGCTGGCGGATGCCCTGGCCCCGGGTCAGCGCGTGGTGCTGATCGGCCACGATTGGGGTGCGCCGATTGTCTGGAACACGGCCTTTACCAATCCCGATCGAATCGACGCCGTCGCTGGCCTATCGGTGCCGTTTTCCGGCGCGCCAACGCGTCCGTTCACGGAGGTGTTCCACGAACATTTCACCAGCCAGGGACGATTCTTCTACCAGGAGTTCTTCCAGGAACCTGGCGTGGCGGAAGCCGAAGCCGAGGCTGACCCGCGCGATTTCGTGGCCCGGATGATGTACTCGATCTCGGGCGACGTGCCGCCAGGCAACTACTGGGACAAGCCCTATGGCGCGACCTTCCTGGAAGGCCTGCCCGATCCGCAACCAGTGCCATGGCTGAGCGAGGCTGACCTCGATTACTATGAAGGTGAGTTCAAGGCTTCGGGCTTTCGCGGCCCGCTCAACCGCTATCGCAATCACGAGCGCGATTACGCATGGCTGAAGGCCTGGCAAGGCAAGCAGCTCGAACAGCCCTGCCTGTTCATCGGCGGCACCCGCGATCCGGCAACCAGCCTGTTCGGCGCAGTTGCTGATCCCATAGCGATGATGCGAATGTTCGCGCCGAAGGTTGAAGGCCATGTTCTGGAAGGGGTTGGCCACTGGACGCAGCAGGAGCGGCCCGAAGAAGTGAACGCCCTGCTCATCGATTGGTTGAAGCGGCTCTGACTGGCGACTATAGGCGCGATCAACCATGACTGCCGCCAGCCAAACTGCACCGGCCCTGCCGACCGACTGGCGCGATTTCTTCGCGCTGACCAAGCCGCGCGTGATGAGCCTGGTGATCTTCACCGGCCTGTGCGGTCTGCTGGCAGCGCCGGTTCCGGTGAACCCGGTGCTGGGCTTTACCGCCATTCTTTGCATCGCGGTGGGCGCTGGCGGTTCGGCCGCACTCAACATGTGGTGGGAAGCGGACATCGACGCGAAGATGAAGCGCACCGCCGGGCGGCCGCTCCCGGCAGGTCGCATGCCACGCGAATCGGCGCGCGATTTCGGCATGGCTTTGTCATTCTTCTCGGTGCTGATGATGGCGGTGGGCGTCGGCTATCTGGCCGCCGCGGTCCTCGCCTTCTCGATCTTCTACTACGCGGTGATCTACACCATGTGGCTGAAGCCGCGCACGCCGCAGAACATTGTGATCGGTGGCGGGGCGGGGGCTTTCCCCCCGATGATTGGCTGGATCGCCGCGACGGGCGAGATCACGCTGATGCCGATCCTGCTGTTCGCGATCATCTTCTTCTGGACCCCGCCGCATTTCTGGGCGCTCGCCCTGTTTGTTGAGACGGACTATGCCAAGGCTGGCATTCCAATGATGCCGGTGGTGGCCGGCCAACATTCAACCCGACGGCAGATCCTGATCTATGCCGTCCTGCTGCTGCCGCTTGCCATGCTGCCTTTCTGGATCGCCGGGGCGGGCGTGGTCTACGGGGCTTCGGCCCTGGTGCTTTCGGCGATCTTCCTGATGCTGGCGCTGCGGGTTGCAGTGTTCCGGCAGGGGGTGGGGGAAACCGACATGGGACCCGAAAAGCGCTTGTTCGCTTTTTCCGTGTTCTACCTTTTTGCCCTGTTCGCTGCCCTGGTGGCGGACCGTTGGATCATGGGATAAAGCAGATGCCCCAATTTCCCGAAGACCCCCAAGCCGAACGCAAACGGATTATCAAGCAGCGCAACCTGATGCTGGGCGGCCTGCTCGGCGCGATGGTCGTGCTGTTCTACTTTATCAGCATCGCCCGCTTGGGAGGGTAAGGCCATGGCCGTCCTGACCCTGCCAAAGGATCCAAACGCACGTACCGGGGTGCTGGCCTTGTTGGGTGCCTGTGCCATGCTGGCGCTGGGTTTCGCTTCGGTCCCGCTTTACCGCATCTTCTGCCAGGTTACCGGTTTCGGCGGCACCACCATGCGTGTCAGCGAGGCCCAGGCCGCGACGGTCAAGGCAACCGGCAAGACCATCTCGGTGCGGTTCGACGCCAATGTCGATCGGCAGATGCCTTGGAAGTTCGGCGCCGAACAGACCACGCAAGACCTGCGCATTGGCGCACGCAAGATGGCGTTCTACCACGCGGAGAATATGGCCGATCGTCCGGTTACCGGGGTCGCCTCGTTCAATGTCGAGCCCGAACTGGCCGGCAAGTACTTCAACAAGATCCAGTGCTTCTGCTTCAACGAGCAGACCCTCCAGCCCGGGCAGCGCGTGAACATGCCGGTGATTTATTACGTCGACCCCAAGATCCTTGAGGATCCGGAGACGAAGGACATTGAGCAGATTACGCTCAGCTACACTTTCCACCTTGCTGCGGATCAGCCGTCAAAGGCACTGGACCAGTCGCCAGCCGCACGATAAGGGCGTCGAGAATTTGCGCGTCGCGGACTTCCGCGGGCGCCTTAGGGAATCAATTGGGGACCACGGACATGGCCGGCACCAAGAACCACGATTACCACATCCTAGAGCCCGATATTCTGCCGTTCCTCGGCTCGGTCTCGGCCGTCACCGCAACCAGCGGCGGCGTGCTGACGATGCATGATATGGCCGCTGGCAAGTACGTGCTGCTGGTCGGCTTCTTCGGCATCCTGTTCACCATGTTCCAGTGGTGGACCAAGGTTGTCCGTGAAGCGAACCAGGGCCACCACACCCCGGTGGTGCAGCTGCACCTGCGCTATGGCATGATCACCTTCATCGCTTCGGAAGTGATGTTCTTCGTCGGCTGGTTCTGGGCCTTCTTCGACTTTTCGCTGTTCCCCAGCGATCTCGCCGAAGTGGTGGGCGGGCAATGGCCGCCCAAGGCGATCGAAGCCGTGCTCGATCCGTTCGATTTGCCGCTGCTCAACACCCTGATCCTGCTCTGCTCGGGCACCACGGTTACCTGGGCGCACCACTCGCTGATCCATGGTGATCGCGATGGTCTGAAGAAGGGGCTGTGGGCCACGATCGCTCTGGGTGCGCTGTTCACCTGCATCCAGGCTTACGAATATGCCCACGCACCGTTCGCCTTTGGCCAGAACACCTATGGTTCGGCCTTCTACATGGCGACCGGGTTCCACGGTTTCCACGTCCTGGTCGGCACGATCTTCCTGATCGTCTGCCTCAAGCGTGCTTACAATGGTGACTTTACCCCCAAGCAGCACTTCGGCTTCGAAGCAGCCGCCTGGTATTGGCACTTCGTTGACGTGGTCTGGCTGTTCCTGTTCGTCGCCATCTACGTTTGGGGCGGCTGGGGCCACCCGATCCACTGATGGTCAACGGTTCCAACCAAGACACGAAAGGGCAGCCCGGCATCCCCGCGGCTGCCCTTTTCGGTCTGTGCCCGCAATGCGGCGAACGCAGCCTGTTCGCCGGTCCGGCCAAGTTCGCCCCAAGCTGCGCATCCTGCGGCTTGGATTATGCCCAGTTCAACGTGGGTGATGGCCCGGCAGCCTTCCTGACGATGATTGTCGGCGCGCTGGTCGTCGGCCTGGCGGTCTGGCTGGAGTTTGCGGTGCACCCACCGTTCTGGCTCCATATCATCCTGTGGGTGCCGCTGGTGGTCGGGCTAACCCTGTGGGGCCTGCGGGTCAGCAAGGCCGCCTTGCTGGCCGCCGAGTACCGCCGCAAGGCGATTGAGGCGACGAGCAAAGACTTGCGCCAGCCCTGATGCGCCGCCTGCCGATCTTTTCGACCCTGCTGGTCCTGGCCGCGGTCGGCGTGATGATCGCGCTGGGCTTGTGGCAGCTGGATCGCAAGGCCCAGAAGGAAGCGATGCTGGCCCGCTATGCGGTGGCCCAGACGCTGAGCGCCGAAGTGCCGTGGCCCAGCAATCCCGCAGAACAGGAACTGGCCCTGTTCCGCCGCACCACGCTGGATTGCCGGGTGGCGGGCAAGGATGCTCCGCTCGCCGGCTATGATCGCCGGGGCACGGTGGGCTGGGCCCATGCTGTCACGTGCGTGCTTCCGAACGGTGCCCGCGCCGAGGTGGTGCTGGGTTGGGCCAAGGACCTCGCCGAACGGCAGTGGGCCGGCGGCAGGGTTCAGGGCGTGATCGCGCCGGGGGCCGGTCATGCGGTCCGCCTGATCGCCGATCCCCCGATGGCGGGTCTTGCCGCCAGCGCTCTGCCGGATCCCAAGACCATTCCCAACAACCACTGGTCCTATGCGATCCAGTGGTTCCTGTTCGCCGGGGTGGCGCTGGTGATCTATGCCCTTGCCTTGCGCAAGCGCCTTGCCGCGCGGGGCGGCGAGGGCTAACGGCCCTCCGTGATGGACTATATCTCGACCCGTGGCAGCGCCCCAGCGCTGGATTTCGCCGGAGCGACGCTTGCGGGCCTCGCCAGTGATGGGGGGCTATACGTGCCCCGCCAATGGCCGCGCTTCACCTCTGAAGAGATCGCCGCCATGGCCGGTCTACCCTATGCCGAGCTGGCAGCACGGGTGATGCAGCCCTTCGTGGGGGACAGCCTGACGCCCGAGCGGCTGCTGGAACTGACGACCCAAGCCTATGGCCGCTTCGCCCATGCCGCGGTCACCCCGCTTAAGCAGCTGGATGAGCAGCAATGGCTGCTGGAACTGTTCCACGGCCCGACCCTGGCCTTCAAGGATGTCGCGCTGCAATTGCTGGGTCTGCTGTTCGAGGAATTCCTTGGCCGCGGTGGTGACCCGCTGACAATCGTTGGCGCCACTTCGGGCGATACCGGTTCGGCTGCGATTGACGCTGTTGCCGGCCGCGCCCGGGTTGAGATCTTCATGCTCCACCCCAAGGGCCGGGTGAGCGAGGTCCAGCGCCGCCAGATGACCACGGTGCTGGCCCCCAACGTTCACAACATCGCGATCGAGGGCACTTTTGATGATGCCCAGGCCATGGTGAAGCGGATGTTCAACGATGCGGCGATGACCGACCGCTTCGCGATCGGCGCGGTCAATTCGATCAACTGGGCGCGGCTGATGGCGCAGGTGGTCTATTACTTTGCTGCCGGGCTCCAGCTTGGCGCGCCGCACCGCAAGGTCGCCTTCTCGGTCCCGACTGGCAACTTCGGCGATGTCTTCGCCGGTTACGTCGCGGCGCAGATGGGCCTGCCGATTGAGCGGCTGATCGTCGCCACCAACGTCAACGACATTCTGCACCGCGCGCTGACCAGCGGTGACTATTCGGCCGGAACCGTTACGCCGACGGCGGCGCCGTCGATGGACATCCAGGTCTCGTCCAACTTCGAACGGCTGTTGTTTGACCTTGGCGGCCGCGATGGCCCGGCACTGGCCGCGCAGATGGCCGAGTTTGAGGCGACCAAGGCGATGCAACTGACCAATGCCCAGCGCGAGGCCGCCGCCGCCCTGTTCGCCAGCGCGCGCGCCGATGCCAATGATATGGCCCGTGCGCTGCGTTGGGCCTGGGAGCAGACGGGTGAACTGCTCGATCCGCATACCGCGATCGGCCTCCACGCCGCGCAGCAGGCGGGGATCGATCCGGCCGTGCCGGTGGTAACGCTGGCAACGGCCCACCCGGCCAAGTTCGGCGATGCGGTTGAGCAGGCCACCGGCCAGCGACCGGTGCTGCCGCAGCGCGTTGGCGATTTGTACGAGCGCGAGGAGCGTCTCGTCGAACTGCTGGGCGACTATGCGGCGATTGCCGACTATGTCGCCGCCCGCGCGGTGCCGCGTGGCTGAGCTTATCGAGGCGCCGGTCGTCATGACCGGCCAAGGCTGGCCCGACTATGGCCTGCTCGACAGCGGCCATGGCCGCAAGCTGGAAAGCTATGGCCCCTATCGCTTCATCCGGCCCGAACCGCAGGCGCTGTGGCGGCCGCGGTTGGAGCGCTGGGCCTCAGACGGGGAGTTCGTCCCTGCCTCGGACGATGATGGCGGGGGGCGCTGGTCCTATGCCAATCCGGTTCCGCGTGAAGGCTGGCCGTTAAGCCGCGGCGATGTGCAGTTCACCGCCCAGTGCACCCCGTTTCGCCACCTCGGCTTCTTCCCCGATATGGCCCCGGTGTGGGATTGGATGGGGGAACAGCTCACCGGGCGGAGCGATGTGCAGACGATGAACCTGTTCGGTTATACCGGTGTCGGCACGCTC
>JBEEIN010000025.1:0-9050 GCA_041169825.1 Pseudomonadota bacterium | reverse complement strand
TGCCGGACGCGCGCTGGATACCCGGTTCAAGCAAGGGCTCGCCATCGCTGCCTTTCTGGCGCTGACGCTGCTGGCCCTGCCCTTTCCCGTCGTTGTCCTGGGTGCCGGGCTGATCGGATTTGCTGCCGCCGCATTGCGGCCAGACCTGTTGGCGCTGAAGCCGATCGAAAACACCGGGGCCCTGCCATCGCGTCCGTGGCAGGCTTCGCTCAAGGCCGTGCTGGTCTGGGGTACGATCTGGGCGCTGCCGATGGCCCTTGTTCTGCTCACGCTCGGCCGCGGTCACGTGCTCTGGCAGATCGGAAGCTTCTTTTCCCAGCTCGCTGTCGTCACCTTCGGCGGTGCCTATGCTGTCCTCGCATACATGGCGCAGCAAGCGGTCAATGGTTTTCACTGGCTGCAACCGGGTGAAATGGCCGATGGGCTGGGTCTGGCAGAAACAACCCCGGGGCCGTTGATCCTGGTTACCCAGTTCGTCGGCTACCTCGCGGCTTTCCGCGCGCCCGAACCATTCACTCCCCTGGTTGCCGGAATTCTGGGTGCCGCGCTGACCACCTGGGTTACCTTTGCCCCCTGCTTCCTGTGGATCTTCGCCTTCGCGCCGTGGATTGAGCGGGTGGAGCAAGCCGTGCGGCTGAAGGGCGCGCTGGCAGCGGTGACGGCTGCGGTGGTCGGGGTGATCGCCAGTCTCGCGCTATGGTTTGGCGGGCATGTGCTGTTCCGCAGCTATGCGGGCGGGCTGCCAGTCTGGGCGAGCCTTGACTGGCGTGCGGCCGCGCTCAGTCTCATCTGTGCGGTGTTACTGTTCCGCCTCAATTGGGGGGTGCTGCCGGTACTGGGCAGCGCCGCGCTAGGCGGACTTGCGCTCGCCCTGATTTGACTGCCCCAGTTTCGAGGCCAGCCAACCGACCAGCCAGACGCGCACCGCCCCCGCCAGCCCTGGCGGGGTCGGTGCAACAATCCGTTCGCTGTCGATCCGCGCCACCAGCGCGCTGATCGGCAGCTCCTCGGCCGCCGCCGCCTGCTTGAGCAGCTCCCAAAACAGCGGCTCTAGGCTGATCGAGGTCTTGTGCCCGGCGATCTCGATTGATCGCTTTACCGGCGGATGGAACGGCGTCGTCATCGGTTAGTCGTAGCCGCCAAAGTCGTGGTCTGGAACCGTTTTTCTACTTCGCAAAATCTTGCGATACGGCGCGGCTCTTTGAAGTTATCGGCTTCTGAAGGACCTTCATCTGGGCCGATAGAAGAATACCTTTTTCGAAACGCGGCCCCAGTCTCAACTCTGTCAACTTTTCCCAACAGATCAGTACATGTGCTGGCCGCCATTGATGCTCATGGTCGATCCGGTCATAAAACCGCCGTTGTCGCTGGTCAGGAAGGCCACGCCGCGGGCGATCTCCTCGGCCATGCCCAGCCGTCCGACCGGGATCTTGGCAACGATCTTTTCCAGGACATTCTCGGGCACCGCGGCCACCATATCGGTATCGATATAGCCCGGGGCGATGGCATTGACGGTCACACCGAACTTGGCGCCTTCCTGGGCCAGCGCCTTGGTAAAGCCGTGGATGCCGGACTTGGCGGCCGCATAGTTGACCTGGCCATATTGTCCGGCCTGGCCGTTGATCGAGCCGACATTGACGATCCGGCCCCAGCCGCGTTCGCGCATGCCGGGAAAGGTAGCCTTGGCCATGTTGAAACAGCCGCCCAGATTGACCCGCAGGACCTCGTTCCAGTCCTCAAAACTCATCCGGTGCAGCGTGCCGTCGCGGGTAATCCCGGCATTGTTGACGACAATGTCGATCGGACCATGCTCTGCTTCGATCCGGGCGCAGCCTGCCAGCGTGGCCTCGTGATCACCCACGTCCCAGCGATAGGCGGGAATGCCGGTTGCGGCGGTAAAGGCCTTGGCCTTTTCCTCGTTGCCCGCATAGTTGGCGATGACGGTGTGTCCCTGGCGCTTGAGCCGCTGGCAGATCGCCTCACCAATCCCGCGCGTGCCACCGGTCACCACTGCTACTCGTGCCATCTGACCCTCTCCAAACCGCTCAAACCGCCCAAACCGCTCAAACCGCCCAAACCGCCCAAACCGCCCAAACCGCCCAAACCGTAGCGTCAGGTTATGCAAGGAGGCCATGCGCCGCAAGGGCTGCGAATAGCTATTCTTTCGTAGACAATCAGAACTTGAACTGGGTCCCGACGTAGACCGCCTGGTTATCCTTGCGCCCCTCGCTCAGCGGGGCCAGTCGGTCGCGCTCTGACGTGCTGCGCACCCCGGCGGTAACATTCAGGTTTTGGGTCAGGCGGTAAGACCCGCCCAGGTCAACCACTTCCTCGGGCTGGCCCTGCAGGGTGCGCGGGGAACGACCGGCAGGCTCGCGTCCGTCAAGGGCAATCCTGGGGCTGAACCGCGAAGGGTTCTCTTTGGCGCCAGGCGATGGCTTGAAGCTGGCAAGGTCAGGAATTTCAACCCGGCGAAGCTCATTGCCTGCACCGCTGTTCTGGGCGAAGCCCTTGTACCCGCGCGAAACGCCCAGGCTATAGGCAGTGGGAGCGATACGGAATCCGCCGTCGCTGGCCGCCAGCGTGCCGCGGTTCGACCGGCCCATGGCTCCGTCCACGCGCACGGCCACGGTTACGGACCGGTCAAGCCGGTTGGGTGCAGCGCCCGGGGTAAAGCGGAAGGTTTGCCCCGCCCCCAGCGCGCGCACCGAAATTGAGCGCGCCAGCCGGGGATCGACCCGTGCCGGTTCAAAACCGTCATCGGCCAATTCGGTCGGCGCAGACAACCGGGGCCCGATGCCAACCGACAGCGCCAGAACCGCGCTGGGCAGGGCCAGGACCGTCACCGTCCCAGCCAGCAGCAAGGCCGAAGCGGCGCTGCTGCGCCCCTTCGCCGGCTTGCTTGCGATGGACTTGGCGACAGTCATCTTGAGCTTCTGCTACCCCCAATTTGGACTCGGCAAGTTTCGCGCGATCGCGCTCCAATGCCAAGCACTATCTCGCCTTGGCCCCATGAATTGACCGTTAACCAGAAACTACGATGAAACATTCAGCGGGCGTTCACCGGCTTGGCGGCCAATGCGCACTTGCCGCCTTGGCCGCCTTGGCTATAGAGGCTGCGCAGGTTTCGCGCGGGTCGCTCCATCGTCCCGTCTAGACAGGATCTTACGTTGACCATGATGACCGTCATTTCCGGACAGAGCACCTTTTCCCGGATCGGCCGCGCCGGCCTGGTCGCCATGGCAGCCTTTGCGCTGGCCAGCTGTGGTGGCAGGGATCGCCCCAAGGCTGATCTCGCCGCCTCGAAGGTCACCACGATCGGCGTCAACAGCTACCTTTGGCGCGCCAGCCTCGAAGCGCTCAGCTTCATGCCGCTGCTCCAGACGGACAGCAGCGGCGGCGTGATCGTGACCGATTGGTACGCCAACCCGAACAATGCGGGTGAGCGGATGAAGGTTACTGTCACCATTCTCGACCAGGACCTGCGCGCCGATGCCCTGCGCGTTGCCGCCAGCCGCCAGGTTACCCAGAACGGGCTGTGGATTGATGCCCCGGTGCAGGCCGCGACCGTGCAGAAGCTGGAAGACATCATCCTGACCAAGGCCCGCGACCTGCGCCGCAGCGCCGTTGCCGAGTAAGTGACCCCCTCGACAAGCCGCGTACAGCGGCTAGAGGGCAGGCCATGACGAGCCAAAATCCAGAGTCCGGACGCTTTGATACGTCCAGTGCCGATTCGCGCTGGCAGCGGGCGTGGGACGAACGCCAAACCTTCCGCGCCGACGATGCGAGCAACAAGCCGCGCTCCTTCGTGCTAGAGATGTTTCCCTACCCCTCGGGCCGGATCCACATTGGCCACGTGCGGAATTACACCATGGGTGACGTGCTGGCCCGGACCAAGCGGATGCAAGGCTTTGAAGTGCTGCACCCGATGGGCTGGGATGCCTTCGGCATGCCGGCCGAAAACGCGGCAATGGAAAAGGGTGTCCACCCCGGCGGCTGGACCTGCGACAACATCGCCAACATGAAGGCCCAGCTCAAGCGCCTGGGCTTTGCGCTCGACTGGAGCCGTGAGCTCGCCACCTGCGAACCGGACTATTACGGCCAGGAACAGGCGCTGTTCCTTGACCTCTATGAAGCCGGGCTGGTCTATCGCAAGGAATCGGCGGTCAACTGGGACCCGGTTGATATGACCGTGCTGGCCAACGAGCAGGTGATCGACGGCCGCGGCTGGCGTTCCGGCGCGCTGGTTGAGAAGCGCAAGCTCAACCAGTGGTTCCTCAAGATCACCGAGTTCGCCGACGACCTGCTTGCCGGGCTCGACGGCCTGGAAAACTGGCCCGAGAAGGTCCGCACTATGCAGGCAAACTGGATCGGCAAGAGCCAGGGCCTGCGCTGCAAGTTCCACTTCGTCGACAGTTCCGACGGGATCGAGGTCTATACCACGCGGCCCGATACCATGTTTGGCGCGAGCTTCGTTGCCATAGCGGCTGACCATCCCTTCGCCCAGAAGCTGGCGGCGGATTCGCCTGAGCTGGAAGCCTTTATTGCCGAATGCAAGCAGGGCGGCACGACCGCAGCCGAACTGGAAACGGCCGAGAAGAAGGGCTTCTTCACCGGCTATTCGGTTGAACACCCGCTCAAGAAGTCTTGGCACCTGCCGGTCTATGTCGCGAACTTCGTGTTGATGGATTACGGCACCGGCGCAGTCTTTGGCTGCCCAGCGCACGACCAGCGCGACCTCGACTTCGCCCGCAAGTACGAGCTGCCCGTGACCCGGGTGGTCGCTGATGGTGACGAGGCCGATCCCGCGTTTGCCGGCAACGAGGCCTATACCGGTCCGGGCCGGATCGTGAATTCCGAATGGCTCGATGGCATGACCATCGATGAGGCCAAGGCGGCAGTTATCGCCAAGGCTACGCACGACGGCTGGGGCCAGGGTGAGACGCAATACCGCCTGCGCGATTGGGGCGTTTCCCGGCAGCGCTATTGGGGCACCCCGATCCCGTTCATCCATTGCGGCGATTGCGGCGTGGTCCCGGTGCCGAAAAGCCAGCTGCCCGTGACCCTGCCCGAAGACGTCAGCTTTGACGTGCCGGGCAACCCGCTGCTGCGTCACCCGACCTGGAAGCACGTTGATTGCCCCAAGTGCGGCAAGCCCGCCGAGCGCGAGACCGACACCCTCGACACCTTCGTCGACAGCTCGTGGTACTTCCTGCGCTTTGCCAGCCAGCCCGGCGACCGGCCATTCGATCCGGAAGTGATCAAGCAGTGGCTGCCGGTGGAACAGTATATCGGCGGGATCGAGCATGCGATCCTCCATCTGCTCTATGCCCGCTTCTGGACCCGCGCGCTCAACCACATCGGCCTGATCGATGTGAAGGAACCCTTCGCCAGCCTGTTCACCCAGGGCATGGTGACGCACGAAACCTATTCGCGGATCGATCCGGTCAATGGTCAGCCCATCTACTTCAGCCCAGGCGAAGTCGAACGCGGCGGTGACAGCGCTATCCTGAAGGCAGATGGCCAGCCGGTAGAGATTGGCCGCGTCATCAAGATGTCGAAGAGCAAGAAAAATGTCGTCGATCCGGATGACATCATTGCCCAGTACGGTGCCGACGCGGTGCGCTGGTTCATGCTTTCCGACAGCCCGCCCGAGCGCGACCTGCCCTGGTCCGAGGCCGGGATCGAGGGCTGTGCCCGTTTCGTTCAGCGCCTGTGGCGGCTGTTCGGGCAGTACGACGCGTCTGCGACCGGCGAGGACAAGGCGCTGGACCGCAAGGCACACCAGACCGTCCATGCCGCGACACAGGACATTGCCGCGCTGAGCTTCAACAAGGCCGTGGCGCGGATTTACGAGCTGACAGGTGCCACCGAAAAGGCGGCGTCCAGCGCCAGCCGTTCGGCCGCGATCCGCACCCTGCTGCTGCTGGTTGCACCGATGATGCCCCACCTTGCCGAAGAGGCCTGGGCCGCAATTGGCGGTGAAGGCTTGGTGGCCGACGCCGCCTGGCCTGCGGTCGATCCGGCGCTGCTGGTCGAAGATGAAGTGACCATCGCGATCCAGGTGCTGGGCAAGTTGCGCGACACGATCACCGTCGCCAAGGGCCTGCCGCGTGAGGAACTGGAGGCGCTTGCGCTGGCCAGCGACAAGGTGCAGCGTGCGCTGGATGGCAAGGCAGTCAAGAAAGTGATCGTGGTGCCAGACCGGCTGGTCAATCTCGTCGCATGAAGCATCTGGGCGTCCTTGCCGCGGCATTGCTGCTGTCCGCCTGCGGGCTGAAGCCGATGTACGCCGGCGGGGCCAGTGGACAGGTTGCCCAAGGACTAGCCGCGGTCGAGGTTCCGGCGATCGAAGGCAAGGCCGGATGGCTGGTGCGCAACGCCCTGGTCGACCGGCTCGGCGCGGCCGGGCAGGCAACGCCGCGCTACCGGCTCGACGTCCGGCTCGATGAGAAATTGGAAGGCCTTGGCCTGCTGTCCGATGACACAATCGGACGCGAACGCCGCACACTGCGCGCGCGCTATCAGTTGGTCGACAGCGTTACCGGCACCGTCGTGCTGGATGCAACGGCAGGCTCCGATGCAGGGATCGACGTGGTGAGCTCCGAATATGCCACGATTGCGGCGGAACAGACGGCGCTGGAAAACCTGGCCAAGGTCGTGGCGGACAAGATCGTCGCGCGGCTTGCCCTCCAGCTGCGCGAAGGCCAAGCAGGCGGGCAGTGAAAGCCACTCAAAAGGATTTCAAGTCGATCGCCCCGCGCGCCGCGCGCGAAGCCCGGGTGTTCTTCCTCTGCGGACCCGATGATGCAGGGGTCCAGGATGCAGCCCAATTGCTGATCGAGCTGCTGCCCGATCCGGGTGAACGGGTGGAACTGGCGGGTGCCGACCTGCGCAAGGATCCGGCGCGATTGGGCGACGAGGCCCGGTCAACTTCCCTGTTCGGGGGCAGCCGTCATATCCTCGTCCGGGCCAGTGGTGATGAGGCCCACGATGCGATCGAGGCGATGTTGCAGGGCGAAAGCGAACCCTGCCCAGTCATCGTGATGGCCAGCAGCGCGACTGACAAGTCACGCACGGCTAAGCTTTTGGCCGGTCGCCCCGACGCGCTGATGGCGATGTTCTATCCACCTGATCTGCGCAGCGTCAGTGGCGCAGTGCGGGATATGGCGGGGGCAGCCGGGGTCAAGCTGGGGGGCGATTTGGCCGAGCGCATAGCGCGTGCGGCAGCGCTCGATACCCGTGTCGCCGCTAGCGAAGTTGCCAAGCTGGCGCTTTACCTCGACGCGACACCGCAGGCCCCCAGAACAGCCGATGCCAGCACGTTTGAGGCAATCGGGGCACGGACAGAAGACGACGGCCTGATGCCGATAGTCAACGCGGTTCTTTCCGGCGATGTCCAGCGCCTGCCCGGTGAACTGCGGCGGATGCGCGAGCTGGGCCTCAACCCTGTCGGGCTACTTCTGGCGCTTGAGCGACGCGTGAGCCAGCTGGGCCAGCTGGCCGCCAGGATCGGGCGAAGTGGGGACATTGAGCGATTTGTCGAGGCTGAGACCGCTGCCCGGCGGATCTTTTTCAAGGACAAGGGTGATATCCTGCGCCAGCTGCAAAAGTGGCGTGGTCCACGGCTGGGGCGGCTGATCGAGAAGCTGATGGGCCTGCATCGCGCCCTGTTGGCCAACAGCCAACAAGCGGAGCTACTGCTCGCGCAGGGTCTTACTGAAATCGCAAGGGTCGCTGCGCCGCGCAAATAGGACCGGGCCTGCCTGCGCCCGCACCAACTACCGTGTCGGAACCGGCGCTTCGCCTGAATAGTCGTAGAACCCCCGGCCGGTCTTGCGACCAAGCCAGCCGGCCTCGACATATTTCACCAGCAGCGGGGCCGGCCGATACTTGCTGTCGCCCGTGGTGTTGTAGAGCACCTTGACGATATCAAGGCAGGTATCCAGCCCGACAAAATCGGCCAATTCGAGCGGGCCCATCGGGTGGTTGAGGCCCAGGCGGCAGCCCTTGTCGATATCGGGAATGCTGGCCGTACCCTGACCCAGGACGAAGACTGCTTCGTTGATCATCGGCAGGAGGATGCGGTTGACCACAAAGCCGGGTTCGTCCTCGGCCAGCACGACCTGCTTGGACAGGCCTTCAGCAAAAGCGCGGGTGCGGGCAACGGTTTCCTTGGACGTGGCCAAGCCCGGAATTACCTCGATCAGGCCCATCACCGGCACCGGGTTGAAAAAGTGCAGACCAATGAACCGTGCGGGATCGGGCGAGCTCACGGCCATGCGGGTAATCGGGATCGAACTGGTATTCGATGCCATGATCGCATCGGCACCCAGCACCTTGCCGGCTTCGGCGAAGATGCGGTGCTTGATCTCTTCCTTTTCGGTCGCCGCCTCGATGATCAGTTCGGCATCGATCATCGGCGCATAGTCGGGAACCGCGGTGATCCGGGCCAGTGCGGCAGTCGCTTCATCCGGGGTGATCTTGCCGCGGCCGACCAGCTTGCCCAGCGCCTGGTCGATCTTGCCCTTGCCGGCTTCGGCACGGGCCAGGTCAACGTCGGAAAGCAGCACGTTCATGCCGAATTGCGCGATGGTCTGGGCAATGCCCGAACCCATCTGCCCCGCGCCGATAACCGCCACTGTCCGCATCGAAATTCCCCTTCGCAAGTGCAGCAAGTGGTGCTGCCTAGCGGCGGGGGAGAGGCTTGGCTAGCGCCAAATTAGCGCGACTGGCCCGGCACCCACAGGACATCGCCCGAGCCGCCATTGTTAAGGGCGCGGGCGAGGACGAAGAGGTAATCGGAAAGGCGGTTAAGATAGGCCAAGGCCGCAGGATTGACCGGTTCTTGTGCGGCCAGCGCAGCGGCCGCCCGCTCTGCCCGGCGCACCGTTGCGCGCGCCAGATGCACGCGCGCTGCCGGGTCGGCACCGCCCGGAAGGATAAAACTGGTAAGGGGGGCTAGCGCCTCGTTAAGGGCGTCTATCTGCCGCTCAAGCCAATCAACCTGCGGCTCAACGATCCGCAAAACCATTGCTGATGGAGCAAAG
>JBEEIN010000024.1:0-4082 GCA_041169825.1 Pseudomonadota bacterium | reverse complement strand
AAGGAGTTATCGAAATGGAACCTGCAAGCGCCAAGCTGATCGGTGCTGGTCTCGCTGCCATCGGCGCCGGCATGGCCGCCATCGGCGTGGGTAACGTGTTCGGTTCGTTCCTGGAAAGCGCGCTGCGCAACCCGGGTGCGGCTGACGGCCAGCAGGGCCGCCTGTTCATCGGCTTCGCCGCCGCCGAACTTCTGGGCCTGCTCTCGTTCGTCGTCGCGATGATCCTGATCTTCGTCGCCTAAGACCTACGATTGATTGACTGACCGGCTGGTTCCTGCCCCTGCGGCAGGGCCGGCCGGCCCAATTGCGGACGCCCCGATGCCTCAAATCGCGCAACTTGCCGAAACCTGGTCCAGCCAGATCTTCTGGATGCTGATCTTCTTCGGCTTCATCTTCTTCGTCGTTGGCCGGGGCATGGTCCCCAAGGTAATGGCGACCGTCGAGACGCGTGACCGCCAGATCGCCAGCGATCTGGCCGCAGCCGAAGCAGCGCGCGCCGCTGCCGATGCTGAGGAAGAGGCATGGCGTGCCGAAGCCAATCGCCAGCGGGCTGAAGCCCAGGCGGTGATTGCCAAGGCCAAGGCCGCTGCGGCCAAGTCCAGCGAAACCAAGCTGGCCAAGGCCAATGCCAAGCTTGATGCCAAGCTGGCCGAAGCCGAAGCCAAGATTGCCGAAGCCCGCAACGGCGCGCTGAAGGAAATCGAAAAGGTCGCCGCCGATGCGGCCGGCGATATCGTCAGCCGCGTTGCCGGCCTGTCGGTTGATGCCAAGTCGGCCACGGCCGCGGTGAAGGAAGCGCTCAATGGCTAACCTGCTGGTCCTTGCGGCTGAAGCCGCCGAACATGGCGCCGAACATGCCGAACCGGTTGCCCTGGGCCTGAACCCGGTCGCCTGGGTCGCCCTGTCGATGACGGTGCTGATCCTGGTGGCGATCTGGAAGAAGGTTCCCGGCATGATCACCGGCGGGCTCGATTCGAGCATTGCCGAAATCCGCAAGCAGCTGGACGAGGCCAAGGCGCTGCGCGCCGAAGCTGAAGCCCTGCGCAAGGAATATGCCGACAAGATCGCCGGTGCCGAAAAGGACGCCGCCGCGATGATCGAGCACGCCAAGTCGGAAGCCGATGCGATCGTCGCCAAGGCTGAAGCTGACACCAAGGCGCTGATCAAGCGCCGTGAGAAGATGGCCGAAGACAAGATTGCCGCGGCAGAGCGTGGTGCGATTGCTGAGCTGCGCACCAAGGCCGCCAATGCGGCTGCGGCTGCTGCGCGCCAGCTGATCGTCGCCAACCACAACGCCAAGGCCGACAAGGCCCTGGTGGATGAGGCGATCGGCGGGATCTGATCCCGGCTGGAGAGCTGAATTGTGAAGGGCGGCCATCGAGCCGCCCTTTTCATTTGCCGGGTTCGAGCACGACCTTGCCAACAATCTCCCGCCGCGCCATCGCCGCATAGGCCTCGCGCCAGCGGCTGAGCGGCAGGATCCGGTCGATGTGCGGGTTAAGCCGGCCGTCGGCAGCCAGGGTTGCCACAGCCTCGCGGATCGCCTTGCCGCGATCAGGGAAGCGCCTAGCATATTCGCCAGCACGCACGCCGACGACAGAGAAGCCCTTGATCAGGGGAATGTTGGTCGAAATCTCGGCAATCCGCCCACCCGCAAAGCCAATCACCAGCAGCTTGCCGCCAAAGGCGACGCAGCGGGTGCTTTCATCGAACAGGTCGCCGCCCACCGGATCATAGACCAGGTCGCACAGTTTCCCGCCGGTCAGTTCGGCCACCTGCTCGCGAAAGCGTCCCTCAGCCAAGATCACCGCTTCGGCATCACAGGCCGCCCGCAGCGCGGCGACCTTGGCGGGGGAGCCGGTGGTAGCGATAACGTGGGCACCAAGCCGTTTCGCTAGCTCCACTGCGGCCAGACCGACGCCCCCGCTGGCGCCGTGGATCAACACCCATTGCCCAGCCTTGAGCCCACCGATTTCGACCAGCGCGGTATAGGCGGTGCCATAGGCCGCACCGAGCGCGGCTGCGGAGACCATGCCGATGCCGGCGGGCATGGGGGAGAGGGCCCGGGCCGGGACCACGGCATATTCCGCAAAGGCACCGGTCTTGTTGCCCCCGTAAACGCCATCGCCGGGCTTGAACCCGCTATCCGGATCGGCCTCAACCACTTCGCCGGCAAATTCCAGCCCGGCAATGAAGGGCACATCGGGTTTGAATTGATACTCGCCCCGCGTCATCAGCAGATCCGGGAAATTGAGCGAGGCGGCGTGGACTTTTACCAGCACTTCGCCCGGACCACGCTGGGGCAGCGGCAGGTCAACAAGCGCGCAACCGGACAGATCGGGCGAGAGCGTCTGGATCTGAAGCGCCTGCATGTCGGTCAGAACGTGTCCTTGGCGGCGCGCAGCGCGGCAAAGGTCGCCACGGCATCACCACCGCCCCAGCGCGCGGCCAGCGCCGGATCGTCAGCCCGCAGAAAGGGGTTGGTGGCCAGCTCACGCGCCAGCGGCGTGGGCACGGTCGGCTTGCCGGCGGCGCGGGCCTTTTCGATCTGCGCGGCATAGGCCTGCAGGTCGGCGTTGTCCGGATCGGCGTGGAGCGCAAAGCGGGCGTTCGATGCCGTGTATTCATGCGCGCAGTAGAGCAGCGTTTCGGGGGGCAGGGCCTTGATCCGCTGCAGGCTGGCCCAGAACTGGTCGGGCTGGCCTTCAAACATCCGCCCACAGCCAAGGGCGAACACCGCATCGCCGACAAAGGCCACGCCCGCTTCGGGCAGGTGGTAGGCAATATGGCCGTTGGTGTGGCCGGAAACGTCGATCACCTGCGCAGTATAGGCGCCCAGCGTCAGCATGCTGCCATGGGCCACGATCTGGTCTGGCGCGGCGATCCGCTCAACTTCGGCCGGGGCGATGACGGTGCAGCCGGTCGCTGCCTTGATTGCCGCATTGCCGCCGGCATGATCGGGGTGCCAGTGGGTGTTCCAGATATGGGTGATCTGCCAGCCCTTGTGCCCCGCCTCGCGCAGATAGGTATCGGCATCGGGCGTATCGATGCAGGCGGTCTCTCCACTTTCCGGATCGTGGAGCAGGTAGCCATAGTTGTCCGACAGGCACGGGAATTGGTGAATTTCGAGCATGGGCGAAGGATAAACCCAAACGGCGTGCAAAGCAAAAGCCCGCCCGGATTGCTCCGGACGGGCCTTTGTTGCTTAGCCTGAGGCTTGCTGAAGGACGATTAGTCCTTCTTGGCCTTCAGTGCGGCGCCCAGGATGTCGCCCAGCGAAGCGCCGGCATCCGACGAACCGTACTGTTCCACGGCTTCCTTCTCTTCGGCCAGCTGACGGGCCTTGACCGAGAAGTTCGGCTTCTTCGAACGGTCGAAGCCGATGACCATGGCGTCCAGCTTCTGGCCAACCTGGAAGCGGTCGGTGCGCTGTTCGTCGCGGTCGCGGCCCAGGTCCGAACGCTTGATGAAGCCGGTGGCGCCATCTTCGCCGGCCTGCACTTCAAGGCCGCCATCGCGGACTTCAAGGACGGTGACGGTGACGACTTCGTTCTTCTTCAGGCCCGAAGCGGCAGCAGCCACACCAGCGGCCGGAGCACCCTTTTCAAGCTGCTTCATGCCGAGCGAGATGCGCTCCTTCTCCACGTCGACGTCGAGCACGATGGCCGAAACCTGCTCGCCCTTGCGGTGCAGGGCCAGCGCGTCCTCGCCCGAGATGCCCCAGGCGATGTCCGACATGTGGACCATGCCGTCGACGTCGCCATCGAGGCCGATGAACAGGCCGAATTCGGTCGCGTTCTTGACTTCGCCTTCCACGGTCGAACCAACCGGGTGCTTCTCGGCGAAGGCTTCCCACGGGTTCTGCTGGGCTTGCTTGAGGCCCAGCGAGATGCGGCGCTTGTCGCTGTCGACTTCCAGCACCAGCACGTCGACTTCCTGCGAGGTCGAAACGATCTTGCCAGGGTGGACGTTCTTCTTGGTCCAGGACATTTCCGAAACGTGGACCAGACCTTCGATCCCGGCTTCCAGCTCCACGAAGGCGCCGTATTCGGTGATGTTGGTGACCACGCCGTGCAGCTTGG
>JBEEIN010000023.1:0-6969 GCA_041169825.1 Pseudomonadota bacterium | reverse complement strand
CCGACCTGCTGGGTCGCGGCGGTGCGAGCGCAGCAGAGGCGGAAGCCGAAGCTGCCGCGATCACGGAGTAAGCTGACATGGCGAAGATCAAGATCAAGCAGATCGGTTCGCCGATCCGTCGTCCGGAAAGCCAGAAGAAGATTCTGGTTGGCCTGGGCCTGGGCAAGATGAACCGCGTGGTCGAGGTGGAAGACACCCCGGAAGTGCGTGGCGCCATTGCCAAACTGCCCCACATGGTGGCAGTGGTCGACTGACCTAACCAGCATCCCGGCTTCGGCCGGGATGTTTCTTTTAGCGCGACAGAAGCGAAAGCGAGTGCAACGACATGAAACTCAACGAAATCTCTGACAATAAGGGTGCCCGCAAGGGTCGCATGCGCGTCGGCCGTGGTATCGGTTCGGGCAAGGGCAAGACTGCTGGCCGCGGCCAGAAGGGTGCCAAGGCTCGTTCGGGTGTCTCGGTGAACGGCTTCGAAGGCGGCCAGATGCCGCTGCACATGCGGATCCCGAAGCGCGGCTTCAACAACATTTTCGCCAAGGACTATGCCGAAGTGAACCTGGGCCTGGTCCAGAAGTTCATCGATGCCGGCAAGCTCGACGCCAAGGCCGTGATCGATCATGCCGCGCTGAAGGCTGCTGGTCTGGCCCGGGGCGGCAAGGATGGTGTGCGTCTGCTCGCCAAGGGTGAACTGAAGGCCAAGGCCAAGTTCGTCGTTGCCGGGGCCAGCAAGGGCGCCGTTGCAGCGGTTGAAAAGGCCGGTGGTTCGGTCGAAGTGACCGCTCCCAAGGCTGCTGCTGCCGAATAAATCCCCATTTGTGCGGGGCGGGGGTTATTGCATCCCTCCCCGCGCACTATATGGACACGATCCAATAGAGGGGGATGGCTGGCCGGGAGGTCAGCCTCCAAGCAAGGCTTGACCGATCCATGGCTTCACGTGCCGATAACGTTGCGAGCAATCTGAATCTCGCGAATTTCTCCAAGGCCACCGAGCTCAAGAACCGCATCTGGTTCACGCTGGGGGCCCTGATTGTCTTCCGCTTCCTGAGCTTCGTGCCGCTCCCCGGGGTCAACCCGCTGGTGCTTGAGCAGCTCTATGCCCAGACGCGCGGTGGCATCCTCGACATTTTTAACACCTTCTCGGGCGGAAGTCTTGAGCGCATGAGCCTCATTGCGCTGGGCATCATGCCGTACATCACGGCCTCGATCGTGGTGCAGCTTGCCGCTTCGCTCCATCCCTCGCTCATGGCGCTGAAGAAGGAAGGCGAAAGTGGTCGCAAGAAGCTGAACCAGTACACCCGCTATGGCACTGTGCTGCTGACGGCGGTGCAGGGCTGGTTCATTGCCTCGGGCCTGGAAGCTTATGGTGCATCCAGTGGCCTGCAGGCCGTGGTCAATCCGGGTCTGATGTTCAAGGTTGTAGCCGTGATCAGTTTGATTGGCGGAACCATGTTCCTGCTGTGGCTGGGTGAACAGATCACCAGTCGCGGGATTGGCAATGGCACCTCGCTGATCATCATGGCCGGGATCGTTGCCCAGATGCCGAAGTTCATCTCGAACCTGTTCGAAGGTGGCCGGTCGGGTTCGATCAGCGGCTTTACAATTGCAATTGCGCTGGCTGTGCTGGTCGTCCTGGTTCTTTTCATCTGCTTTATGGAGCGGGCCACGCGCCGTTTGCTGGTGCAGTATCCCAAGCGCGCCAGCCAATACGGGATGATGCAGGCGGACCGCAGCCACCTGCCGCTGAAGATCAACACTGCAGGCGTGATCCCGCCGATCTTCGCCAGCTCGCTGTTGCTGCTGCCGCTGACCATCAGCCAGTTCGCCGGCAAGTCGATTTCGCCAGATACCAATCTCGGTAGCGCGATCGTGACGCTCAACCAGTACCTGGCGCACGGACAGCCGCTGTATATGATGCTTTATGCGCTCGGCATCCTGTTCTTCAGTTTCTTCTACACCGCCGTGGTGTTCAATCCTGAAGAGACAGCCGACAACTTGAAGCGCAATGGCGGGTTCATCCCCGGGATCCGTCCGGGCAAGAGCACGACAACCTACCTTGATTACGTGTTGACCCGCATCACCGTGATCGGCGCGTTCTACATCATGCTGGTCTGCGTGATCCCCGAGTGGTGGATTGCCTCGACCGGCCTGAACATGATGTTCCTGGGGGGCACCAGCCTGCTGATCGTGGTCAACGTGACCGTTGATACAATCACCCAGATCCAGTCGCACCTGCTGGCGCACCAGTATGGTGATCTTATCAAGAAGGCGAAGCTGAAGGGCCGCGTTCGCTGATCGACACTTGGGGGTACCTGACGTGAACATCATCCTTTTGGGCCCCCCCGGAGCGGGCAAGGGCACGCAAGCACAGCGACTGGTCGAGCGGCATGGTATGCGCCAGCTTTCGACCGGGGACATGCTGCGTGCTGCGGTCAAGGCGGCAACCCCTGTTGGTTTGCAGGCTAAGGCTGTGATGGAACGTGGCGAGCTGGTCTCGGATGAGATCGTCTCGGCCCTGATCGGGGAAGAGCTGGACGCGATGGGTCCGGATACAGGGGCGATCTTCGACGGTTACCCGCGCACCGAGGCCCAGGCCCATTCGCTTGATGCGATCCTGGGCCAGCGGGGCCGGACGCTGAATCACGTGATTGAGCTGGCGGTTGACGAGGACGCACTGGTTGAACGGATCACCGGCCGGTTCACGTGCGCCAATTGCGGCAAGGGGTATCACGACAAGTTCGAGCGCCCCAAGGTTGATGGTGTGTGCGACCGTTGCGGTTCGACCGAGTTCAAGCGCCGGCCTGACGATAACGAGGAAACAGTGCGCACCCGCATGGCCGAGTATCGCGCCAAGACCGCGCCGATCCTGCCGATCTACGAAACGCGCGGGATCGTGACCCGTGTGGATGGTATGGCTGATATGGATCAGGTTACCGTCGCGATCGAAAAGGTGATTGCGGGCTGAACTGGTCGGGGTGACCCGGTGTGGCCGGTCTGCCATTGATCCGGGTGCAAAACCCCCGGTAACTGCGGCGTTGACAGCTACAGCGAATCGCCTTAAGCGCCCCGAACATTCGGCATGAACGGATAAGTCCGGAAGGCGAGGGCCATTGCGCGCGCCAACCGGGCTTTTTGCCGTTCTGGCGAATGAGCGTTGAGATGGAGGGTCGTGGGATACCGCTGCCTTCTGTGGAGCATGGAGAAGTAAGTGGCTCGTATTGCCGGGGTAAATATCCCCACCAACAAGCGCGTTCTTATCGCGCTCACCTACATTCACGGTATCGGCCCGTTCAAGGCCCGCCAGATCGTCGACAAGCTGGGTATCGACCATACCCGTCGCGTTTCGGACCTTTCCGACCAGGAAGTCCTGCATATTCGCGAAACCATCGACGCCGAGCACACGGTTGAGGGTGACCTCCGCCGCGAAACCGCGATGAACATCAAGCGCCTGATGGACCTGGCCTGCTATCGCGGCCTGCGTCACCGTAAGGGCCTGCCGGTTCGCGGTCAGCGCACGCACACCAACGCCCGTACCCGCAAGGGTAAGGCGAAGCCCATCGCCGGCAAGAAGAAGTAAGCGGCGGGCCGTCGGCACGCAGCTTCCCTTCCCGATATTCGAGTAGGACAACCAAATGGCACGCGAACCCCAGCGCATTAAGCGCCGCGAGCGTAAGAACATCACCAGCGGCATCGCGCATGTGAATGCCAGCTTCAACAACACCATGATCACCATCACCGACGCCCAGGGCAATGCGATCTCCTGGTCAAGCGCCGGCATGATGGGCTTCAAGGGCAGCCGCAAGTCGACCCCGTATGCCGCTCAGGTGGCTGCTGACGATGCCGGCAAGAAGGCCGCCGAACACGGCGTCCGCACCCTTGAAGTGGAAGTGAAGGGTCCCGGTTCGGGTCGCGAGAGCGCGCTGCGCGCCTTGCAGGCTGTGGGCTTCACTATCACTTCGATCCGCGACGTTACGCCGATCCCGCACAACGGGGTCCGGCCTTCCAAGCGCCGCCGCGTCTGATCGTGCTTACGCGGCGATGGGGCCCCATCGCCGCAGTTCAGGATCGGTCGTGGCGCTGAGGTGCGCAGCGGCCGTTCCCGCCAATACAAGACCCTAGGGGAAGTACATGACTGTCAACATCAAGAACTGGCAGGAACTTAAGAAGCCCAACGCCCTCGAGGTGAAGCCGGGCAACGACCCCAAGCGCCGTGCCACTTTCGTTGCCGAACCGCTTGAGCGCGGCTTTGGTCTGACGCTGGGCAACGCGCTGCGTCGCGTGCTGCTGTCCTCGCTGCAGGGCGCTGCCATCACTTCGATCAAGATCGAGAACGTGCTGCACGAATTCTCGTCGCTTGCCGGGGTGCGCGAAGACGTGACCGACATCGTGCTGAATGTGAAGCAGATCGCCCTCAAGATGCAGGGCGAAGGCCCCAAGCGTCTGCAGCTGTCGGCTACTGGCCCGGCTGAAGTGAAGGCTGGAGACATCGCCGTCTCGGGTGACATCGAGGTCATGAACAAGGACCTCGTGATCTGCCACCTCGACGAAGGTGCAACGCTGAACATGGAACTGACCGCCGACACCGGCAAGGGCTATGTCCCGGCCGTGTCGAACCGTCCGGTCGACGCGCCAATTGGGCTGATCCCGGTCGACTCGCTCTATTCGCCGGTGCGCCAGGTTTCTTACAAGGTCGACAATGCCCGCATCGGGCAGGAGCTGGACTACGACAAGCTGAACCTGACCGTCGAAACCGACGGCACGGTTACCCCGGAAGACGCCGTGGCCTATGCCGCGCGCATCCTCCAGGACCAGCTCTCGCTGTTCGTCCACTTCGAAGACGCTGTGCCGATGGGCGCCTCCCCGATGATCGGCATGGCGGCTGCTCCGGCCGAGGAAAGCGATACCAACCAGCTCAACCGTTACCTCCTCAAGAAGGTGGACGAGCTTGAACTGTCGGTCCGTTCGGCCAACTGCCTCAAGAACGATAACATCATCTACATCGGTGACCTGGTCCAGAAGACCGAAGCCGAGATGCTCCGCACGCCGAATTTTGGCCGCAAGTCGCTTAACGAGATCAAGGAAGTCCTGAGCTCGATGGGCCTACGCCTCGGCATGGACATCCCTGGCTGGCCGCCGGAAAACATCGAAGAGATGGCCAAGAAGCTCGAGCAGGAGCTGCTGGGCTAACCAGTTTCGGGGCACCTGCGGGTGCCCCGACGGTAACGGTCGCCACCTTAGTGTGACCAGCTACGGGCTACCTGACACGGGCCCATAACGAACGAAGGAAAGACCATGCGTCACAAGCTTGGTGGGCGTAAGCTCAACCGTACTTCCAGCCACCGCAAGGCGCTGCTGCGCAACATGTCGGCGGCCCTGATCAAGCACGAACAGATCACCACGACCCTGCCCAAGGCACGCGAACTGCGTCCCTACCTTGAAAAGCTGATCACGCTGGCAAAGCATGGTGGCCTTTCGAACCGCCGTCTGGCCCATGCCCGTCTGCTGGACGATGCGCAGGAAAAGAAGCTGTTTGAAGTCCTCGCGGCGCGCTACGCCGATCGCCAGGGTGGCTACACCCGCGTGATCAAGGCTGGCGTGCGCGCTTCGGACGCTGCGCCGCTTGCCGTGATCGAGCTGGTTGATCGCGACACCTCGGCCAAGGGCCAGGACTCGGGTCCGGTCATGATGGCCGACGACGCCGAATAAGCGTCTTACTGCGACCTCTGGTCCAGTTGAAAAGGCGGGGGTGACTGCTAGGGTCACCTCCGCCTTTTTCTATTCGGAGCACCGCATGTCGCGTCGCCGTCCGGCCAGCCTGGCCGCCGTCATTGCCCTTACGTTCGCCTCCCCAGTTGCGGCTGAAAAGATGACCCTGTCCTATCCGGAAACCAGCAAAGTCGATCTCGTCGAAACGCAGTTTGGTGAGGCGGTGGCCGATCCTTACCGTTGGCTCGAAAACGACGTCCGTACCGACAAGGCGGTGGCCGATTGGGTCGCGAAGCAAAACAGCCTGACCCGGGGCTATCTGGCCCAGCTGCCCCAGCGCGCGTGGTTTGCCCAGCGGATCAAGGCGCTGATGAACTACGAACGTTTTGGCCTGCCGCGCAAAGCCGGATCGCACTATTTCTACATGCGGAATTCCGGACTGCAGAACCAATCGCAACTGTTCGTTCGCAAGGGCCTTAACGGTGCGCCCAAGCTGCTGATCGATCCCAATGCCTGGGCCAAAGACGGCGCGACCGCGCTCGATGCTTGGGTGCCGTCAAAGAACGGCAAACTGCTCGCCTATTCGATCCAGGACGGTGGGTCTGACTGGCGCACGATCAAGGTGTTGGATGTCACCACCGGCAAAGATCTGGTCGACGGAATCAATTGGGCCAAGTTCACCAATATCGCCTGGGTGGGCAGCGAAGGCTTCCTCTATTCGCGCTTCCCTGAGCCGCAGGCCGGGGCCGAGTTCCAGTCGCTGAACAAGAACCAGGCGATCTATTTTCACCGCATCGGCACCCCGCAAGCGAAGGACGAACTGGTCTATGCCACGCCGGATGAGCCCGAACTGGGCCATTCTGCCGAGGTGACCCACGACGGCCGTTGGGTGGTGATCACCACTTCGAAAGGCACGGACAGCCGCTATGCGATCCACATCATGCCACTAGGCAAGGATCGCAAGTGGCAGGCGCAGACTGTGGTCGCCGGGTTGGAACACTCCTGGAACCTGATCGACGGCATCGGTGACTCGCTGTACTTTGTGACGAACAAGGATGCGCCGCGGATGAAGGTGGTGCGGGCCGACCTGAAGAAGCAGGGGCTATACCGGATTCCTTGCGCCGGGTCTGACAAGCCAGATGACGTCTGCCTCGAGCCGCGGCCAGAGTTTACCGATATCATTGCCGAGCGCCCCGAGACGCTAGATCGGGCCCAGATCGTCGGAGACCGCTTGATCCTGGCCTATCTCAAGGACGCCAAGTCCAT
>JBEEIN010000022.1:0-4663 GCA_041169825.1 Pseudomonadota bacterium | reverse complement strand
CAGGCGCTTGCCGCCCTGGATGATGATTTTGTCCATGACCGCCTGATTTAGCGGGATTGCGGGAACCGGCAAGCGCTCTGCAATGCTATGCACAGCCGTGGGCACATTCTGCCACAATCAGATTGCCAAGCGGCCCATGCTCGCCGTAACCTCGCTGCAACAACAGAAGGATAGCCGTCACCCTTATGTCTGACGCACCGCACCGCAAGCCGATCAAGAAGGCCGTCTTCCCTGTTGCCGGGCTTGGCACTCGGTTCCTGCCGGCCACCAAGGCCATCCCCAAGGAGATGTTGCCGATCATCGATCGCCCGCTGATCCAGTATGCGGTGGATGAAGCGCGCGAGGCCGGGATTGAGCAGCTGATCTTCGTCACCGGGCGCGGCAAGAGCGCGCTGGTTGAGCATTTCGACATGGCGTTTGAGCTGGAAACGACCATGGCTGACCGTGACAAGTCGCTTGAAGTGCTGGAGCCGACGCGGATTCAGCCGGGCAACCTGGTGGCCGTGCGCCAACAGGTGCCGATGGGGCTGGGTCACGCGATCTGGTGTGCCCGGGCGATCGTGGGGGACGAACCCTTCGCGATCTTCCTGCCCGACGAACTGATGATCGCCAACAAGGGCTCGACCGGCTGCATGAAGCAGATGGTTGAGGCCTATAACGCGCACGGCGGTAACCTGATCTCGGTGCTCGAAGTGCCCGAGGACGAGGTTCCGTCCTATGGCGTGATCGCCCCGGGGGCCAAGGTGAGCGAGCAGGTGACCGAGGTGACCGGCCTGGTCGAAAAGCCCAAGCGCGAGGATGCGCCAAGCAACCTGATCATCTCAGGCCGTTATATCCTCCAGCCCGAGGTGATGCGCGTGCTCGAAGGCCAGGCGGCGGGGGCGGGCGGAGAAATCCAGCTGACCGATGCCATGGCCCGGATGATTGGCGAGCAGCCGTTCCATGCCGTGACCTTTGCCGGGCGCCGGTTTGACTGCGGCAGCAAGCTGGGCTTTGTCGAAGCGACACTGGCCCTGGCGCTGGAGCGCGAGGACATGGCTGACGATGTGCGGGCCATGGCGCAGCGGCTGCTGGCGCAAGGCTGACAATTGCGGCAAAGGGCCGCGATGCGGATTGCCCTTTACGAGCCAGAGATTGCCGGAAACGTCGGCGCGGTCATGCGCTTGGGCGCTTGTCTCGGCGCGCGGATTGACCTGATCGAGCCGCTGGGCTTTGCCTGGGATGACCGCCGCGTCCGCCGCACGGCGATGGACTATATCGATCATGTCGAGGTGGTCCGCCATGCCAGTTTTGCGGCCTTCCAGCAAACGCTGGGGCAAAGCCGGCTGGTGCTGTTCACCACCAAGGCGAGCGATCACGCCTATCAATTCGCCTATCGCGCCGATGACGTCCTGCTGTTCGGCAAGGAAAGCGCGGGCGTTCCGCCCGCGGTGGCTGATGCGGCGCAAGCACGAGTCCGCCTGCCGATGCGGGCGGCGGTGCGCTCGCTCAATCTCGCGACCTCAGCCGCGATTGCCCTGGGTGAAGCGCTGCGGCAGACCGGTGGCTTGCCCGAGTAGGCGCATCGCGTCAGGTCGCGGCGCAGCGGGACAGAATGGCCCGGTCGATCACGGCGATCTGCCGATAGTGGCGCCGGACTGCCCCGGCCAGTTCAAGCCGCCCCAGCACCTGCCCGATCGTGACGCGCGACAGACCGACGCGATCCGCCAGCGATTGCTGCGTCACTTTAAGCAACGGACCTTCGCGATCGACCAGATCGAGCAGGAGCCGTGCCAGCCGGGCGTCAGCGGAAAGGGTGCGATCGCGGTCGATCAGGTCCAGCGCAGCGCGGAGTTGGTTGGCCAGCGAGGCGAGCAGCCATCGGGCGAAGTCCGGCTGTTCGGCAAGCAGGCGATCAACCTGCGCCGCGCCCACCCGCACCAGCACGGCGGCATCATCGGCCACGGCATCGACCTGGCGCGCGGTTCCGGCAAAATGGGCCAGCTCGCCAAACAGGTCGCCACTGCCCAGCACGGCAAAGGTGGTCACTCCGCCATCGGGGGCAAAGCGGCAGATCGCTACGCGCCCGGATTCGATCATCCAGAAGCCATCGCCGACATCGCCCTGCTGCTGGATCAGCTGCCCCGCGGCAAAGCTCAGCCGCTGACCCGCGCCCCGCAACACGGCCGCCAGGGCGGGATCCGCGCGGGTCGGACCAATCGCTGATAATTGATAACTACTTTGCATTCTTTCCGGAGATGCGTCGATATGACAGGCATTGCAAGCAGCGGACAGCGATCCGCTGCGCGGGAGAGGAATGCCATGACTGCTTCAAGCTGGGCGGTAATCGCGATCTACATCGGCTTTGGTTTGCTTGAGCTGCTGCGCTCGGACCTGTTTTCCAAGCCTGAGCAATGCCGGAATGATGGGATTGTCGAAGCGGTTTCAACCGTGCTGTTGCTCACCGTTACCCAGCCGCTGATTATCGTGGCAGTCGGCTTGCTGGGTGCGAGCTACTGGCCGCAGTACCAGGGCGCGCTGTCCGGGATCGGTTTCCTGCCCGCCCTGGCGCTGTTCCTCGTGTTCGAGGACATGATGCAATACTGGTGGCACCGCGCCTCGCACAGCTTCTCATGGCTCTACAACCTGCACCGCGCGCACCATAACGCCCGCTACATGAGTGTCCGGCTCGTCTATCGGAACAACGTGATCTACTATGCGATCATGCCCAGCCTGTGGTTTGCCGGAGCTTTGGTCTACCTGGGGCTCGATTGGTTCTATGCGGGCTACCTGATCGTCAAGATGCTGGTGATCATCGGCGCGCACAGCGATGTTGCCTGGGATGCGCCGCTGTACCGGATCAAGTGGCTTTCGCCGGTGATGTGGCTGGTCGAACGGACGATCTCCACGCCCGCCACCCATCATGCCCACCACGGTCGCCACCTCAGCGACCCGGCGGTCCACTATAAGGGCAATTATGGCAACCTGCTGTTCTTCTGGGACGTGCTGTTCGGCACGGCGCGGATCACGCGGACCTATCCCATCAGCTATGGGGTAGAGAACCTGCCCGATGCAACGCTGGGCCAGCAGCTGCTGTGGCCGGTTTTCGCTGAGAACAAAGACATGGATCGCGTCGTCCCCGGGGCGATCCCGGCCTCGGCGCGGCAGACTGCCAAGGTCTGATTCAGTGCGATCAATCCGGCCTGGCTATCGTGGCCGCAACTGCCCCGGCGTGATCCCTTGCCGGTTGCGATAGGCGCGGATGAAGGCCGTGCTTGAGGCATAGCCCAGGCGGGTGGCTACCGCATCGACGGTCATGCCGGGATCGCGCAGCAAGGTGTTGGCGAGCTGATCCCGCACCCCGGCCAGCAGGTCGCGGAAATCCTGGCCCTCGGCTGCCAACTCCCGTTGCAGGGTCCGCGGGTGCCGCCCCAGGGCGCGGGCGACATTGGCCAGTGAAGCACCACCCATCGGCAGCAGGGCATGGATCAGGCGCTCAACCGTCGTTACCACCTGACCTGGTTGCTGCGCGGGCAAGGCGTCGAGCAGCCCGGCGGCGTAGCTGGCCAGCGCTGCATCGGCGCCGGGATTGACCCGATCGAGATCAGCCGCCGCAAATTCGAACCCGTCGAACGGCGCATCGAAATGCACGGGGCAGCCAAAGAAACGGCGATGCAGGCTTGGCCCGCGTGGGGCCGAATGGGTGAAGTGCACCGCATCGGGCTGCCAACCTTCGCCCAGCAGCAAGCGGAACAGGTGGACGAAGGCCGCCAGCCCCAATTCGCGTGACTGGCGCTGCGGGGCGGAGCTGCCGATCGCCAGGCTCAGCACCGCCGTGGCCACCTGCTTTTCTTCGCGCAGGTGGAGGCTGAGCGAATCGCTCATCAAATGGCGATAGCGTTCAACCATGCCTAGCGCCGCCCGGACGGTTGACTGCTGGCCCAGCACCAGCCCGGCCACGCCGATATTGGCCAGCCGACGCCGAGTGGCCAGGCGCAGGCCAAGGTCGGCGATGCCGTGCCGTTCGGCCAGACCATCCAACAGCCAGGCCACCGTTTCAGCCGGAATTGTAAGGTCCGCCCGGGCGAGCATCGCCGGATCGATCCCGGCCTGGCGCAGCGCGGCATAGGGATCGCCCCCTGCTTCCAGCACCACGGCTGGCAGATCGAGCAGGGCGGTGGCGCGGACTCGGGTGGCGGCGGGCATGTGGGTTGTGTTGCAAACTATCTATAACTTGTCATTAAATGATAGCACACGGCGCGGGGCAAGGCGGTAAGCTGGTACCAAGAGAACGAAGGCTTGGGAGAAGGCCGATGAGGTAACACCGCTCACCTGCGCATTGGGAGCCGAGATCAGCGGCATCCACCTGGCCGAGGCGGCCACGAACGCCGATCTGGGCGGCGCGCTTGAAGCTGCGCTGCTGCAATACAAGGTCCTGTTCTTGCGCGACCAGGAGATGACCGATGCAGAGCATGCCGGGGTGGCGCGGCGCTTTGGCGAGCTGGAGGACCATCCCCTGACTTCCAGCGTCGATGGTGAGCCCGGCATCATCCATATCTGGAAGAGCCCTGAAAGCCCGCCGGAGCGGTATGAGAATTCATGGCACCACGATGCGACCTGGCGCGAATGCCCGCCGATGGGGGCGGTGCTGCGCTGCCTGGAATGCCCGCCGGTTGGTGGCGAC
>JBEEIN010000021.1:0-4030 GCA_041169825.1 Pseudomonadota bacterium | reverse complement strand
GGCCCCTCGGCCCGGGCGATCTCGTGCACCTGCCCGCGCCAGCGGAACCGACGCGGCAGACCATCAGGGCTAGCGTAAAGCACGGCGATCGGCTCGGCCCGGTCGAGCAGCTTTAATGGGCCGGTGCCGCAAGCCATCGACGGATGTCGATGGCGCACCGAACAGGGAATCCCATTTTTGCGCCCGTTCTGGCACATGGCTGGCGCGGGGGACCGGGCGGCGCACGGCATCGGGACCAAGCCGGATCGAGAGCCGGTCAATACAGGCGGCAAGCGAGGTGCCGTGCATCTCCGCCGCCGCCTCGAAATCGCGCTGGCTTAGCGGCAGCGGCTCGGTCCACGGCGCGCGCAGGCGGGCGAGTTCGATCCCGAATCCGGCATCCAGATCATCCAGCTTGCGCCCGAACAGCCCGGCAATATGGGCCAGATCGCGGCTGGCAGCGGCCAGTTCAAGGCGACGCTGCAGCACTTCGCCGTCCACCTTCCACAGCGCCAGTTCCAGCCGCCGCGCGCCCAGCGCCCGCCCCTCCAGCACCCGCACCAGATCGGCGCAGAGATCGCCCAGCACCTGATCGAGCAGGCTGCGGTGGCGGATCGGCTCCATCAACCGCCGCTGCACCAATGGCACATCAACCGGCAGGACCGGTAGCAGCGGTTCCGGCACGCGCCCCCGCAACTGGTCCAGCCGGATCAGCGGATTGGCCGTCGGTGCCTTGTGATTGCGGAACCGCCGCGCCAGCGCATCGCGCGCCACGCCGGACAGTTCGCCAATCCGCTTGAGGCCGAGCCGCCGCAGCACCAGCACCGTGGCCGGATCAAGCCGCAGTGCAGCCACGGGCAGATCATCAAGGCTATCCCCGGGCTGGAGGATCGCCCTTTCCGGCCCATAATGCGCCAGGGCCCAGGCTGCGCCCGCGGTGGGGGCAATCGCCAGCCGGGCCGTAAAACCACGCTGGGCCAGCGATCCGGCCGCATCGGCGATCAGCCCCGCCTCTCCCCCGAACAGATGCGCCACGCCGGTTACGTCAACCACCAGCCCATCGGGTAGGTCCAGCGCCGACCAGGGCCCCCAGCGCTGCGCCCACAGGGCAAGCGATTCCAGCGCAGCCCGGTCTCCCGCCAGATCGGCCGGAGCCACCGCCAGCGCCGGACACAGGGCGCGGGCATCGGCCAGCATGGTGCCAGCCTGCACCCCGGCCTGCTGCGCAGCGCTATTCGTCGCGGTAATCCGGGGGCCGTGGGCGGTTTCGCTGATCAGGGCGAACGGGATGGCATCAAAGCCCCCCCTCCTCTTCAGAGGAGGGGGTTGGGGGGTGGTGCAGAGCGCAACGTCGGCCACTCCACCACCCCCTGCCCCCTCCTCTGAAGAGGAGGGGGTATGATCAGCGGGCGTGTTAACCAGCCGCCAGCGGTCGATCGGCAGCCGTGCCAGCCAGATCGACAGGACCCTTCGATTCATGCTGATCAGCCATGTGCGCGGGCTTCGACAGGCTCAGCCTGAGCGGGCTTTGTGGCAAATTCAAAGTCCGCTCGTGCTGAGCTTGTCGAAGCACCTGAATAGAGGGGCAGGATCCATTCTCCGGGCGGGTGGTTGCGGGCGCGAAACAGTTCGGCGTGCCAAGCCGCCGGGCCGGGGGCCTGCACGTTCCAGCGCGGCGGAAGCGAAGCAGCCGGGCGCAGGGCCCAGCGCTGGCGAGCGGAAGAGAGGTCACGCTCTGCTCCAAGGCGCACCAGCCACAGCGACACGCCATGCCTTTCCGCCGCCAGGCTGAGGCGGCGGTGCGCGGTGAGGGAAAGCGCGCGCGGATTGCCGGCGATCTCACCCACCACAAAGGCCAGATCACGACACCGCAGCCCCTCCTCCAGCGCGAACAGCGCGTCCTCGGGCGTAGTAGTGGCGACATGGATCAACCGGTGACGCAGCGTTTGGGGTAGGCCTGGACGATAGGGCCGCCCGTTCTGGCGCAGGCTGGCGCGATCCTGGACCCACAGCCAGGGCCGTTCATCCCCCGGCACGGCCCGCTGGCTTTCCAGCGCTAGGGCAAAGGCCGCCCCGGCACAGTCCTGCGTGCTGGCAAACAATTCGGCATGGCTGGCCCCTTCCGGAACGGTTGCAAGCGCGGCAGGAAAAACAGGAACAACAGTTGGGACAGCGGCAGTCATACGAATCGGAACCTTTATGTTCCTATTATGTTCCATTTCACAAAAGAGGCAAGGGAACTTCGGCGGCAGGTTCGAATACGACTGCCCCGAAACACAGTTGGCACACAGAAAAGGGCCGCCTCCTTCACGGAAGCGGCCCCCTCTCTCCCCACCCCTCAGGGTGAACTTGCTCTTCCCCTCGGGGGGATTGGCTCCACCCCCGAAGTACACTGGATTACCTCAATCGAGCTTGGCAGCCTGTGCCTGCTCTTCCACCAGGCCGCGGCCAACGTGGCTCTTGCGGCGGCCATACGAGAAGTAGACCACCAGACCAATCGCGGCCCAGCCCAGGAACATCAGCTCCGTGTAACCGGACAGATTGAAGAACAGATAGGCGCAACCGAGCACCGCCGCCGGGCCGACAACCCAGACAATCGGGGTGCGGAACGGACGGTGACGATCCGGCGCGGTGCGGCGCAGGATGATCACACCGATTGCCACGGTCATAAAGGCGAACAGCGTGCCCGAGTTCGAAATATCAGCCAGCTGACCAACCGGGAAGAAGGCCGCCGCTGAGGTCACGAAGATACCGGTGATGATGGTCACCACGTGCGGCGTCTTGAACTTCGGGTGCACCTTGGCCAGCCCTTCGGGCAGCAGGCCATCACGCGCCATCACGAAGAAGATGCGGGTCTGACCAAACAGCATCATCAACACCACCGAAGGCAGCGCCAGGAAGGCCGCCAGACCAATCAGGTTGCCAACGTTGACATAACCAATCTCGCGCAGGACGTGAGCCAGGGCCTCATCCGAGCAGACCAGCGGAACATTGCCCGCACCGGCCAGTGCCGCGCATTGTGCCTGAAGTTCCTTGCTGCCCGTTGCCAGCGCTTGGCCAGCAGCATCAACCACCGGCTGCGCGCCAATGGCACCGATCGCCCCAGCCGCAACCAACAGGTAGAAAATGGTGCAGATCACCAGGCTGCCGATCAGGCCGATCGGCATGTTGCGCTGCGGGTTCTTGGTTTCCTCGGCCGCGGTCGAAACCGCGTCAAAACCGACATAGGCGAAGAAGATCGAAGCCGCCGCGGCCGAAACACCGCCAAAGCCCAGCGGGGCAAAGGGTTCAAAGTTTTCCATCTTCATCACCGGCACGGCCAGGATGATGAAAGCCGTCAACGCCACGATCTTGATCACCACCAGCACGGCGTTGAAGGTCGCGGATTCCTTGGTCCCCACCACCAGCAGCGCAGTAACCGCCAGCGCGATGAACACCGCCGGCAGGTTAATCCCGCCACCAACGGCTGCCAGCGCGCCCTTGGTGAAGAATGTTGGCAACTCTATCCCCAGCCCGGATTGCACCAGGCCTATGAAATAGTTGGACCAGCCGACTGAGACCGCCGAAGCCGCGATCGCATATTCCAGGATCAGGGCCCAGCCCACGATCCAGGCCACGATTTCGCCCATCGAGGCATAGGAATAGGTGTAGGCAGAACCGGAAACCGGGACCATCGAGGCCATTTCTGCATAGCACAGCGCAGCAACCGCGCAGACGAAACCGGCGATGATGAAGCTGATCATCATGCCCGGTCCGGCCTTTTGCGCTGCTTCCGCCGTCAGCACGAAAATCCCGGTGCCGATGATGGCCCCGATCCCGAGCATCGTCAGCTGGAAGGCACCGAGCGAGCGGTGCAGCGATTTCTTTTCAGCAGTGGCCAAAATGGCGTCGAGTGATTTGACGCGACCGAACATGCAATTCCCCTAAAAAGTGTCGAGCCGGGTACATTGCCCGGCCCACATTTGCATCTGGCGCGAGAAGCTAACGCCAAGCGGGCCATTGGCAAGCGCAATCTAGCGCCCTTCCCCAGCTTTGCAGGACAGTCTAAAGG
>JBEEIN010000020.1:0-4534 GCA_041169825.1 Pseudomonadota bacterium | reverse complement strand
AGGCTGCCAGCCTTTGATCGCGCATAGGCGGCATCGTCGACGTAGCCCGCTGCCACGCAACGCTCGACCAAAGCGGCGACCGGCGGCTCCCCCTCTCCATCCCAGCCCCGTTCGCGCAGCTTGCGGCGCAGATAGGCCTCAAGCTTGGCCGCAGAGGTCGCAAACCGGGCAAGATAGGCAAGTGCCAGCTCGTTCAGCCGCTCTCGATCGAGCGGCCGCGGCGGGCGCCGTTCGCGGCGGGCGCGGTCCGCATTTGAGGCAGGGTGAGCAGGCATTGCCCTAATCGTGCCACACTGTCAGGCGATTAGGGAAGAGTGCGGATGGTCAATCAGGGAACCATTCAGACATTTGGGGACCGCAAGATGCCGAACAGCGGCGCTGCGAACTGAAAACGGGTTAGATTTCATGACTGAAGCCGCCACCTTGGCGAGTGCCGCAGCGGCTGGGCTGGTGCCCACGCCCAATCACGATGCGCACCCGCGCCGCTTTTCGGACTTCGCCACTTTTGGCGATGCGATCGACTATGCCGCGCAGGGTGCCCGTGGGATGAACTTCCACGATCCGCGCGGCACCTTGATCCGGGTCTATCCCTTTAGCGAGCTGCGCCAGGATGCGCTCAACATGGCCTATCGCCTGATCGCGCATGGGATCGGCAAGGGCGACCGAGTGGCCTTGATTGCCGAAACCGGCCCCGAATTCGCCGCCCTGTTCTGCGGTACCGTCTATGCCGGCGCCTGGCCGGTGCCGCTGCCCTTGCCCACCAGTTTTGGCGGCAAGGACGGCTATATCGACCAGCTTGCGGTGCAGTTGCAAAGCTCTGACCCCAAGGTCTTGTTCTACCCGGCTGAGATTGCCGAAATGGCCGGCGCCGCAGCCAAGCGGCAGGCAGCCGTAACCGGCAAGTGCGATGGCATCGCCTGGGAAGATTTCGCCCAACAGCCGACCGTCGTCTGCGACCTGCCCCAGGCCAGCCCGGATGACATCTGCTACCTGCAATACTCCAGCGGCTCGACCCGGTTCCCGCACGGCGTCGCCGTGACCCACGAAGCCCTGCTCAACAACCTGAGCGGCCATGCCCACGGCATGCAGTTCACCCAGGACGACCGCTGCATTTCCTGGCTGCCCTGGTATCATGACATGGGGCTGGTCGGCTGCTTCCTGTCGATGATCGCCAACCAGGTGTCGGTTGACTACCTCAAGACCGAGGATTTCGCCCGCCGTCCGCTGGCCTGGCTGGACCTGATCACCCGCAATCCGGGCATTTCCTGCAGCTATTCGCCCACCTTCGGCTATGACATCTGCGCGCGCCGCATTTCCAGCCAGAGCAACGTGGCCGAACGGTTTGACCTCTCGCGCTGGCGGATTGCCGGCAACGGCGCGGACATGATCCGGCCAGACGTGATGCAGAACTTCGTCAACGCCTTTGCCCCCGCCGGGTTCAAGGCGAGCGCCTTCCTGCCTTCGTACGGTTTGGCCGAGGCGACGCTCGCGGTCACCCTGATGCCGCCGGGCGAAGGGATCCGGGTTGAACTGGTCGAGGAAGAGCGCCTGTCCGGCACCCCGCGCGATCTCAGCCGTCCGGCCCGCTATCGCGCCATCGTCAACTGCGGCAAGGCCGTGAAGGACATGGAACTGGCGATCCGCAACGAGCGCGGCGAGGCCCTGCCCGATCACCATATCGGCAAGGTCTGGTGCAAGGGCCCATCGGTGATGCACTCGTACTTCCGCGATCCGGAATCGACCGCCGCCTGTCTGGTCGATGGTTGGCTCGACACTGGCGACATGGGTTATATGGTCGATGGCTACCTGTTCATCGTCGGCCGCGCCAAGGACATGATCATCATCAACGGCAAAAACCACTGGCCCCAAGATATTGAATGGGCCGTGGAACAGCTGCCGGGCTTCAACCATGGCGACATCGCCGCCTTCTCGGTTGAGAGCGAGACGGGCGAGGAAGAAGTGGCCGTGCTGGTCCATTGCCGTGTCTCCGATCCGGTCGAGCGCCAGAAGCTGCACGATACGATCCGTGACAAGGTCCGCTCGATCCTCGGCCACCCGGCGATCGTCGAACTGGTGCCGCCACGCACCCTGCCGCGGACCAGTTCGGGCAAGCTGAGCCGGGCCAAGGCCAAACGGCAATATCTGGCAGGCGAAATTACGCCGATCAGCCTGGCGGCCTGACCACGCTGCTAACCGTTTAACGCCGCGCTGCCACCGCATCGGGCAGCGCGGCGTTTTTTTGCGTCCGAACCGCATCTGTATTACGGCAACAATACAGCTTGAACTGGGTGGCGATCCATCCCATGTTGATGGGAGCAATTGCAACCACGGGATCCCCCCAATGGCCACCACGCCGACCTCGACCGAGACTGCCGCCCCCACCATCACCCTGACCCCGCCCGAGCCGGTGCCGGTGGTCGCGCCTGAACAGGCGGTGGGGCTGGTGCCTGTATCGGATGATGCCAAGACCAAGCTGGACCAGCGTGTCGATGCCTTCGTGGCTGATCTGCTCGCCTCGGACGCGAACTCGCCCGAATTCGGCAAGAAGGTCGATCAGATCACCAATATGGGCCGCAAGGAAATCATGACCGCCGCGGGGATGAGCAATCGCTTCCTCGATCGCCCGGTCCGCGCGATGGATAAGGATTCGGGCGTCGGCGCCAACCTCGCCGAACTGCGCCGCACGGTCGAACAGCTTGATCCGGGCAAGCAGGGCAAGCTGTCCAAGGGCCGCAAGATCCTCGGTTTCATCCCCTTCGGCAATTCGCTGAAGCGCTATTTCAATTCCTATGAAAGCGCGCAGGGCCATATCCAGGCGGTGCTGGGCCACCTTGCTTCCGGCAAGGACGAGCTGCTGATGGACAATGCCGCGATCGATGTTGAGCGGCAGAAGCTGTGGGAGGCGATGGGATCGCTGGAACAGATGATCCACATCAGCCGCGCGCTCGATACCAAGCTGGAGGAAAAGGCCGCAGATCTGGACGCGACCGATCCGGCCAAGGCCAAGGCGATCCGTGAGACCGCGCTGTTCTATGTCCGCCAGCGCACGCAGGACCTGCTGACCCAGATGGCGGTGACCGTGCAGGGCTACCTCGCGCTTGATCTGGTCAAGAAGAACAACGTCGAACTGGTGAAGGGCGTTGACCGCGCCAGCACCACCACGGTTGCCGCGCTGCGCACCGCCGTTACCGTGGCCCAGGCCATGGCCAACCAGCGACTGGTGCTGCAGCAGGTCACCGCGCTGAACGAAACGACTGCGGGCCTGATCGATTCCACCGGCACCCTGCTGCGCGACCAGACCGGCAAGATCCACGAAATGGCGGCATCCAGCACGATCCCGCTCGAGACGCTGCAGCGCGCCTTCCAGAACATCTATGACACGATGGACAACATCGACACATTCAAGGTGAAGGCGCTGGAAAACATGAAGCAGACCGTCACCACGCTGACGGCCGAGGTGGAGAAATCCAAGGGCTATATCGCCCGCGCCGAAGGGGCGGCCCAGGCCGCCAAGGCCGCCGATGCCCCCAGCCTGCTGAGCCTGGAGGGCTGAATTGGCCGGCGAGGCGCACAATTCGGACCTGATCCTGCGGCAGGCCCGCCAATCGCTGGTTGACCAGCGGGCCGGCGGGCGGCGCGCGGTTTCGATCGGGCGGCGCTCGGCCGCGCTCAAGCGCCAGCACTTCAAAAAGAAGCTCGCGCGGATCGGCCTGGCCCTGGTTGCGGTCTATTTCGCGGCGACCGTCGCCGGGCTGGTGCTGGACGGGATTGGCTGGACCGGCGTGATCATCACCCTTCTGGCCAGCGTGATCGCGGTCGGCCTGTTCGGCTCATATCCCGGCCTGCCCGTACCGACGCGGGAAAGCCTGCGTGGCAGCGACGTGAAGTCGCTGGTCGGGCGGACCGAACTGTGGCTGGAACAACAGCGCCGCGCCCTGCCCGCCCCGGCGGTGCAACTGGTCGATAGGCTTGGCTTGCAGCTTGATGCGCTGGGCAGCCAGCTGGATGGCCTGACCGACAATGCCCCGGCCGCGTTGGAAGTGCGCAAGTTGGTGGGCGATCATCTGCCCGAACTGATTTCGACCTACACCTCAATCCCACCACACCTGCGCGGCGAGGCCCAGGGCGGCAGCAGCCCGGACCAGCACCTGGTCGACAGCCTCGGCAAGATCAGTGCCGAGATCGACAGCGTGACCCGCCAACTGGCCAGCGGGGCGATCGACAACCTGGCCATCAAGACGCGTTATCTTGATTACAAGTACGGGGCCGGCCCCGAAGGAGACACTGCGCAGTGAGGATCGCGATCCCCCACTCGATCGGCAAGGACGAGGCCCGCCGCCGCATCCGCGAACGCTCTGGCGAAATCGCCAACTTCGTCCCCGGCTTTGCCTCGGTCAGCACCGCCTGGCAGGGCGAGGACCGCATGAACCTGACCGTCGGCGCAATGGGCCAGGAAATGACCGGTGCAATCGAGGTGGGCGAAAGCGAAGTGGCCTTCACGGTCGAACTGCCCGCCGCGCTCAGCTTTGTCGAA
>JBEEIN010000019.1:0-3852 GCA_041169825.1 Pseudomonadota bacterium | reverse complement strand
CGTCGTTCTATGATCCCCAGGCCGATGCCCGCGCCGATATGGCAGCGGCATTGGCCAGTGCAACGCAAACCGGTCGCTCAGCCGTGCTCGTGTTCGGGGCCGACTGGTGCCACGACAGCATCGCCCTGGCCAAGGTGCTGACTTCAGACGCCTTCAAGACCGAATTCGGCCCCGGCTATTCGGTCACCTTCATCGATGTCGGCGTGCCCCAGCGCGGCAAGGGGCGCAACATTGATCTGCTGGTGCGCTTCAAGGTCAAGGACCTTAAAGGCACGCCCGCAATGTTCGTGGTTGGGCCGGACGGCAGCCTTCGCAACAAGCGCAAGGATGCGCTGTCATGGCGCAATGCCGAAAGCCGCGGCGCGGCTGCCACGCTGGAGTGGTTCCGCAAGTTGAAGCGCTGATTGCCTCCCCGCAAGCGGAGAGGCCACCAGTTTACCCGTCGTCCTGATCCGCATGGGCGGTTGCACCGCCGCCAGCCGGTCCGGCATAGCCAGCCCCGCCGTCCTTGCCTTCCCACCAATAGGCGGGACGCTTGCGGCTGCCGGTCAGCTCTTCGTTCAGCGTCGCGGCATCAAGCAGACGGCCACCGATCATCACCTTGCTGACCTTGTCAGAGTTGCGGATGTCCTTGGTCGGGTCGGCATCCAGCACCACGAGGTCCGCCAGCTTGCCCGGTTCCAGGCTGCCAACATCGGCATCATAGCCCAGGCTGCGGGAGGATTCGATCGTGCCGGCGCGCAGGGCTTCAACCGGGGTCATGCCGCCGCGGACAAAGGACCACAGTTCCCAGTGCGCGGCGATGCCCGGTTCCTGACCGTGCGCACCGATCGAAACCGGCACGCCCAGCCGCGCCAGCTTCGCCGCTTCGCGGGCGTTGTCATCGTCCTTATAGTCTTCGTCAGCGGCAATGGTGCGGCGGGCGTTGTTCGCCGCCAGGATCGCCGCCGGTTCATGCTTTTGCAGCAGCGGGTGCTTCCAGACATCGGTATGCGAACGCCAATAGGGATCGCCCGCCGGGCCGCCATAGGTCACCACCAGGGTCGGGGTGTACCCGGTCTTCGACTGGCTGAAGAACTGCAGCACGTCATTGTAGAACACGCTCAGCGGCAGGTTGTGCTCAACCGTAGTGTTGCCATCGGCGATCAGGGTCATGTCGAAGCCAAACAGCGAGCCACCCTCGGCCACCGAACGCATACCTTCAGCCAGAGCCGCAGCGGTTACCTGCTGGCGCTGATCGCGGCGCGGCTGGTTGTAGTTCTTCAGGCTGTGTGCCCCCTGCGCCTTCAACCGGCGAACGTGGGCCAGGGCATCGTCATAGCTGTCAATCTGCGCATAGACCCCGGATGCCCGCGCGCCATAGACGATCTCTGCGGTAGAGAAGGTGCGAGGGCCAATGATCTGGCCGGTGCGGGTCATCTCGAGCGCCGGGAACACCGTGCGGGCACTGCTCGACGGGTCGTGCCGCGTGGTCACGCCCAGCGCCAAGTTGATCATCTCGGCCCAGTTAGCCTGGGGCGTGATCTCGTCAATGCCATAGGGGCCGTGGGCGTGCGCATCGATCAAGCCCGGGATCACGGTCTTGCCCGTCGCGTCGAGGGTGGGGGTTCCGGCCGGGATCGCCACTTCGCCGCGCTTGCCAATCGCCTTGATCCGATCGCCTTCAACCAGGATCACGCCATCGTCGATCGCGCCGCCATCCAGGCCCTTCATCGTCACCACGCGGGCGCCGACGATTGCCACCGTGCCCTTGGGCTTGTCAGCGGTGACCTTCATCGCCAGCGAAACGCCGGTCTTGGGCGGCTCGAACGCGGCCGGCTTGGCACCCTTGGCAAGCGGAGCATTGCTGAACAGGCTGGCCGTATCGGCGCCGAACACCGTCGGCCCAAGCGACCAGTTCACGCGCCGGCCACCTTCGCTGAAGTGAATCCAGTCGGCCCCGTCACCGCTGACCTTGACCACCGGCAGTGCACCGCCCTTGGGGGACAGCGAGACTTCCTGTGTGCCCGGCACCAGCGGGGTGACAAAGGCCTGATAGTTCTGGCGGAAGGCCAGATACTTGCCATCGGGCGAGACGCGATAGTCGTTAACCAGGTCACCCTTGGCATGGATCCGGCGGGCTTCGCCGTTCAGGTCCAGGCTGACCAGGCGGCTTTCCTTGGCATCGCCTTCCATCACGAAAACGCGATCATTGCTGGCACCGAACTGGGGGTTACCACCGTTATCGGTGAGCCGGGTCATGGCCCCGCCGGTCGCCGCGACGCGGTAGACGCCGGGTTCGGCCGAGGCGCGCGGGCTGGTCAGGTAACCCCCGCGATCCTTCTCAAAGACCACGGTCTTGCCATCGGGTGAGAAGCGCGGGCGGGCATAGTGACCGGCCGGGGTGATCGCGATCGACTTGCCGCCGTTCGCCGCGATAACCCGCACTTCGCCCAGGCCCGCATCGGTCCAGCGGACATAGGCCAGCTTCTTGCCGTCGGCCGACCACGCAGGATAGGCCTCCATCGCGCTATCATCCTTGGTCAGACGGCGCGGCTCGCCGCCAGCCATCGACTTGACCCACAGGTGACCGAGCGTTTCGAACACCACCGATTTGCCGTTGGGCGAAACCGTCGCGCCGCGCGGCATCTTGGTCTCGAAGCTGTCCGGGGCTACGGCCACGGCGGGCCGCGGCGGATCGATCAGGCCGCGGGTATCGTCGATCTTGAACGGGATCACCGTGCTCTTGCCGGTGGTCAGGTCAACGCGGTTGAGCTTGCCCCCAGCCCAGACCACCAGGCTGCGTGAATCCGGCGTCCAGGCCATGTTGGGATAGACCCCGGTCACCGCCCAGGTCTCCTGCATGTCCATGTCGAGGGCGTCATAGACCTTGCGGTCTTCGCCAGTGGTCAGGTCGCGGACATAGAGCCGCGGCTTGGTCGCCTCGCGGCGGACATAGGCAATCTTCATGCCATCGGGCGAGGGGGTCGGGCGGACCGCACCACCTTCGCCACCGATCACGCTCTCGATCTTGCCGCTATCCAGATCATAGCGTTCAATCGCGAACAGCTGGTTGTTGCTGTCCTGCGCATATTCGAAGATCGGGCCCGGCGTGGTGTTGCGGGTGTAATAGATGTGCTTGCCATCGGGGGCGAAGATCGGCTCGCCCAGTTCCTTCTGGTGCTGCTCGTTCGGGCGCTTGACCAGCAGGACACCGTCGCCGCCCGAGACATGGTACATCCAGACCTCACCCGTGCCGAGCGAGCGGCCGGTGGTGAAGTGCTTCTTGGCGACGATGAACTGGCCGTCAGGGCTCCAGCTCGGCTGGTTGAGCAGACGGAAGCTCTCATTGGTGAGCTGGCGCTTGTCGCTGCCATCGCGGTTCATGATCCAGATATTATCGCCGCCGCCACGGTCAGAGGTGAAGGCGATCCGCTTGCCATCGGGGGAGAAGCGCGGTTGGGTTTCATAGGGCAGACCTTCGGCAATCCGCGTCGGCGTGCCGCCGGTGATCGGCATGGTATAGATGTCACCCAGCAGGTCGAAAGCCACGGTCTGCCCGTCGGGGCTGACGTCGAGGTTCATCCAGGTGCCTTCCTCGACCTTGATCGGCACTTCGCGGATCTTCATGCCCGGCGGTGCCGAGACATCCCACTTTGGGGCTTCCTTGGCATCGTCGGCCAGGGCGGCGGCGGGCAGGGCGGCGAGGCTCAGCGCCAAGGCAAGGCGCGAGGCGGTGCGGGCAACGGTCATCATCGGTGGAATCTCCCCAGTCTGGCCCCGGATTTTCAGCCCGGGGCCAGCACTGTCAATCAGCGCTTCGGCGAACGACTTTAACGGCGGACGAGCGTCCTCAGTCGTTCGGGGTAACCA
>JBEEIN010000018.1:0-3590 GCA_041169825.1 Pseudomonadota bacterium | reverse complement strand
CGTTACACTTGCTCGCCCTGGTCCCGCGCCAGCCGTTTGTCGCATTTGGGGGTATCCAGGCGACTATCGAGGAAGAGGCGCGCGTTCGCGCCGAAGCTCTGGTGACCAGCGCGGCGGGCGCGGTGATGGGGGACAGCCCCAATCCGCCAACCATCTCGGTGCGCCAGGGTGACGGCGTGCAGGTGATCCGCGACTACCTTACCGATCACCCTGAGGTATCAGCACTGGTGCTGGGTGCAGCGGCATCTGGGGGCCCCGGCCCGCTGGTCAGCCATTTTGTCGGGATCGCCGGACAACTACCCTGTCCGGTCTATGTGATCCCCGGCAGCATGAGCGACAGCGACCTTGAACGGTTAGGCTGAACGCCCCTAACGCTTTTTTCCCCGACCCTGATGGCGAATGTTGGCGGGCCTGCCGCGCTTGCTAACCAGGTGCTGGCCGCGCTTTTTCAGCGGCATGTGCATCGGCCGGCCGCGTGGCTCGATCGGTGCGCCATCGTGATCCTCTGGCTCGAACTTGAGCGCGCCGGTCAGCGGATTGGCTTCGGCCAGGCGCAGCCGCAGGCGGTCACCCATGGCAAAGCGGGTGTGCCCGCTATCGCCAACCAGCACCTTGGCCCGCTCATCAAAGTGGAAACGCTCGTTACCGAGGGTTGAAACCGGCACCAGTCCATCGCCACCCAGGCTGATGATCGTGGCGAAGAGGCCGAACTTCTGAACCCCGGTGACGCGGCATTCGAACACCTCACCCACGCGGGCAGAGAGCCAGGCCGCGACATAGCGGTCAATCGTCTCCCGCTCAGCCTCCATCGCGCGGCGTTCGGCGGCGCTAATGGCATCGCTGATCCGCGAAAGATCGCTGCGATCGCGATCCGAAAGACCAGACCGTGGCGGCAGGTCACCCTTGGGCTGCGGCTGTTCCAACCCGAAACCATCGACCAGCGCGCGATGCACCAGCAGGTCGGCATAGCGACGGATCGGCGAGGTGAAGTGGGCATAGGACCCCAGCGCCAGGCCAAAGTGCCCGGCATTGCGCGGCCCATAATAGGCCTGGGTCTGGCTGCGCAGCACCGCTTCCATGATCAGCGCCTTTTCAGCCTCGTCCGCCACATCCTTCAACATGCGGTTAAACAGCCCCGGGGTGATAACCTGCCCCAGCGTGAACTTGCGGTCGAAGGTCGCGAGGTAATCCTTCAGCGACATCAGCTTTTCGCGGTTTGGCGGCTCATGAATACGGTAGACGATCGGCGCAACCTTGCTTTCCAGCGCCTTGGCCGCAGCGACATTGGCGGCAATCATGAAGTCCTCGACCACCCGGTGGGCGTCAAGACGTTCGCGCAACGCAATCTCGGTGATCCGTCCCGCTTCATCCAGCTTTACCCGCCGCTCGGGCAGCTCCAACTCAAGCGGATCGCGGTCAGTCCGCGCCCGCTCCAAAGCACGCCACGCTTCCCACAGGTTCACCAGATGCGGTGCGGCGTCACCTTCATCGATCCGGCGCTGCGCCTCTTCATAGGCGATCACTTCGTCGATGCGGACCAAGGCACGCGTAAAGCGCCAGTCGGTGACCTTGCCGTTGGGGGCAATGGTCATGTGGCAGGCCATGGCGGCCCGATCCTCGCCCGCCCGCAAGGAGCAGACATTGGCGCTGAGCACTTCGGGCAGCATCGGCACCACCCGGTCGGGGAAATAGACCGAATTGCCGCGTTCGCGCGCTGACCGATCGAGCGAACCACCGGGGCGGACGTAGAAGCTGACATCGGCAATTGCGACCAGGGCGCGGAAGCCCCCTTCCCCGTCCGGCTCTGCCCAGATTGCATCGTCATGATCGCGCGCGTCGCTGGGGTCGATCGCGACGATCGGCAGGTGGCGCAGATCCTCGCGGTGATCCTGGCTGAGCGGCAACTTGGCCGCACGCTGCGCTTCCTCAATCGCCTCTGGAGAGAAGGCGTAGGGGATGCCATGCTTGTGGATCGCGATCAGGCTGAACGCCTTGGGGGCGAGCGGATCGCCCAAGACATCGGTAACCTTGACGCCCGAGCGCGGACTGCGTCCGGCAGGCTCAGCCAGCACCAGTTGCCCAGCCTCGGCCCCGCCCAGATCGGCAATCGGCTGCGAATGACGTTCGCGCTTGTCGACCGGGGCAAGCCAGCCCTTCCCGGCTCCGTCAATTTCCACCACGCCCATCACCTGTTCGGTGCGAGCGGGGAGCTTTTTCATCGGGTGAGCGATCCAGCCCGTGGCGGTTTCCTCGGTCCGGGCCAGGACGCGATCCCCCACGCGCAGCGCGGGCTGTTTGCGCTGCTCGATCAGGCGCAACCGCGGGGGTGGAATGTTCTCTTCCGGTTGCCAGCTGTCGGGAACGGCCAGCGCCTCACCATCCTCGGTCCCAACCACGCGCAGCACGGTTACCTTGGGAACACCGCCCATGCGGTGGAAAGCAGAGCGGTTGCCGTCAATCAGACCCTCTTCGGCCATATCCTTGAGCAGCGCCTTGAGCTGGATCTTCTCCTGCCCCTTCAGGCCAAAGGCACGGGCAATCTCCCGCTTGCCGGCGGGCTCTTCGCTGTTGGCGATGAAATCCAGGATCTGCTGGCGGCTTGGCAGGCCGGGCTGAGGCTTGGGGCGTTTCACCAAGTCAATAAGCCCGGGCGACGAAGATGCGTTCCACCGCCGGTTCACCCGTGAACAGGCAGGTGCCGCTGACCGGCTGCCCATCCATCGGCGTGTTGCGAATGGTCAGCTTCAGTGCCTTGAGCTTGGTCACCACGGCTTCCAGCGCATCTCCGGTCGGCCGGGACCACAGCACTTCCACCCAGCCCGGATAACGCTTATCGGCGCTGAAGAAGGCTTCAAGGCCGGCGAGGTCGGTCACGCCGCGGTGAATTTGCGCATCGCGCCGTGCGGTGGCCTCGGCATGGAGCGCGCGCTGGATGTCTTCGAGTTCACCCGCAGCGGCGGTGAGGAAATCCTCGCGCGACTGGCCGATGAAGTTGACCTTGCCATCTTCGCGATAGAGCCGGTCACGACGGACTGCGGAAACCTGACCACCGGCGGCATCGCGGCCACCGATTTCCAGGATCAGCGGCACACCCTTCTTGACCCAGCCCCAACGCTTGGCCGTAGCCTTGCCGGCGCGCTTGTCGAGCAGCACGCGGACCGGTTCACCCAGGGCCCACTGGCTGGCCAGCGCAGCGCGGAGTTCTTCGCAATAGGCCAGCAGGGCGTCGTCGCCTTCGTCATCGCGCAGCATCGGCAGGATCACGATCTGGTGCGGGGCAATGCGGGGCGGCACGCGCAAACCATCATCATCGCCGTGGGTCATGATCACGCCGCCGATCAGGCGGGTCGAAACGCCCCATGACGTGGTGTGGCACAACTGCTGGCCGCCTTCCTTATCCTGATAGCGAATATTGGCGGCCTCGGCGAAGCCGGTACCCAAATAGTGCGAGGTGCCCGCCTGCAGCGCCTTGCCATCCTGCATCATGGCTTCGATCGAATAGGTCGCGACCGCGCCGGGGAAACGCTCGTTTTCTGGTTTTTCACCCGCGACCACCGGCATGGCGAGATCGTCTTCAGCATGGGCGCGGT
>JBEEIN010000017.1:0-6260 GCA_041169825.1 Pseudomonadota bacterium | reverse complement strand
CCCGGCCCCGCGGCGCGCCACCGGGGGGAAGGCGCGTGCCGCCAGCGAACCGGTGGCCAACGATTCAATGGATCTGACCACCGACAGCTCTCAGGGCACCCTTGATGGCGGGGCGCCCGCGAAGAAAACCGATTTTGCCAAGAAACCCTAAGGATTTGGAATCTCGATGCGATTTGTGAATACCGGAGTAAGCCTTTTTTCGATAGCGGCGGCGCTGCTGCTCCCCGCAATGGCCCATGCCGCCGAGGCGGATGATGACGGCAACACCCTTGTCGTCACGGCGCAAAAGCGCGAGCAGGCAGCCCAGGAAGTGCCGATCAGCCTCTATGCGCTGTCAGGGGCGGAGATTGAGCGCCAGGGCATCACATCGTTGCAGGATCTCGGCAACAGCGTGGCGGGCGTCAGCATTGCGGCCGGCAACGCCGGCGCGATGCGTCTCACCATTCGTGGCGCCAGCGACATTTCAAGCAGCAACCAGTCGGCTTCGGTCAACGGGCTTTACGTCGATGAGACGGTGATGTCCTACGTGCCGGGATACATGCCCGAAGTCTCGCTGCTGGACATCGAGCGTATCGAGGTACTGCGTGGTCCGCAGGGCACGCTGTTCGGTGATGGCGCCGAAGGCGGCACGCTGCGCATCATCACGCGCAAGCCGGACGGTACCCGCACCTTTGGCCGGATCAAGCTGGGCGCCTATTCCACCGAAAACGGCGGCCAGGGCTGGGGCGCCCAGGGCAGCGTCAACCTGCCGCTGGTGCGCGAAAAGCTCGCCGTGACCTTCGCGGGGGGCTACCGCAATCTTCCCGGGTGGATCGACATCCCGGACATCAGCGTCAAGGACAGCAATACGTCCAAGCTGTTCGACGGACGCATTGCCGTCCGCTACACGCCGGATGCCGCGCTGACCGTTGATGCGTTCTATCAGATCGGGCGCAGCAAGATCCGCGACTTCATCTCGACGGAACGGGACGAACTGAATCCGCGCAAGGTAGCAGCGGCATTCGGTGCCGGTCCGGTTGGCGGCCTTTCGCCATCCGAAGGCAACCTCGACATTGGCGCCCTTACGATCAGCTATGACACCGGGCCGGCCACTCTGGTATCGGCCTCGTCGCTCACCACCTCGACCTATGACACGGTCCGCGACCTGACCACCGTCCTGCCGGCCGCCTTCCCGCCCTTCTTGCTGCCCCGGGCAAAGGCGCAGTCGATCTATCGTGTCCGCAGCCAGGCCTTTACCCAGGAAGTTCGCCTGGTCTCCAACGGAGATGGCAAGCTGAAATGGACCCTCGGCGCCTATTTCAAGCATGAAAAACGGTCGGTCGAGGACGGCTTCGTGTTCAACGTCCCGGCCATACAGGCTGTTGACGCGCCCTTGTCGCATAGCGACCAGAAGGGGGATGCCTGGGCCGTATTCGCCGACCTAGATTACAGCCTTAACGAACGACTGTCGGTGCAGGCGGGCCTTCGCTATTTCAAGGACGACAAGTCGTTCAGCGTGAAGCAGCTTGCAGGTTCGGCCTTCCCGTTGGGCTTCCCGCCCGCCGGGACCGTTCAGGCGGGTTCGGACAACTCGGATGCGACTTCGCCGAAGATCGGGCTGACCTACAAGATCTCGCCCAATGCGTTGATTTTCGCCAAGTACTCCAAGGGCTTCCGCAGCGGTGGCGCGAATACCACGCCGCTGGCGACCTATCCCTATGCCACCTCGCAGTTCGGGCCGGACTCGCTCAATGCCTTCGAGGTCGGCCTGAAGACCAGCCCGTTCGCCGGCTGGACTGCCAACGTCTATTTCTACCACAACGACTGGCGCAACCTGCAGTTGCCATTCCGCACCAGGGACGGGGTCTTCACCTATGTCCGCAATGCCGGCAATGCCAAGGCCGACGGGATCGAGGTTGAAATCGCGGCAGAAGTCACTCCGGCGCTCAACATCGGGCTGACCTATGCCTACAACAATTCCGCGATCAATGGCGACGTCTTCGACAGCTTCGGCAACCTGATCATCGCCAAGGGCAGCCAGCTGCCGATCAATTCGAAGCACAAGGTAACCGCCAACGCGCATTACGAACGCCCGATGGGCGAGAACCTCACATTAAGCCTTGATGGCCGTTACCGCTGGGCTTCGGAGACCTTCTCCGATCCGGGCAATACGCCGGCCTTCGCCAACCAGCCGACCAGCCAGCTTTACCTTGGCGCCTCGCTGGCGAGTGGCTGGGGCACGGTGACCGTGTTCGCCGACAACGTCTTCGACCGGGCCGACACGACCGCCAAGTATCCGCCGGCGGGTCCGCCGCTCTACATCTATTCCAGCTACCTGCGGCCGCGCAATTTCGGGCTTGAGTTCAAGCGCGAATTCTAGGCCGCCACAATATCGCCCCTGCCGGATTTGCTTCCGGCAGGGGCGGACACGGTTTTGCAGATCCATACGTACCGGCGGTGACATGCCCGCCTGAGGCCAGAATGATATTGTCGGGTTATCAAAACTTCAGACGCATCGCGCGCTGGCTGCCGCTGCTGGTCATCGTGATCGTCACAGTGACCGCCAGCATCAATCGCCATCTGGTCGGCTTGATAATGCAGCCGGTGAAAGGCGAGTTCGCCCTCACCGACACTCAGATCGGGGCACTCTTCAGCATCGTTGGCGTGGTCGTTGCCCTGGTCAGCCCGGTGCTTGGCCAGATGGTTGACCGGCTTGATCGCCATCGGTTGATGATCGGTGCGATCTTTGTCTGGTCGCTGGCCACCGCGGCCTATGGCCTTGCCAGCAGTTATCTTGTCCTTGCCGTAAGCCTGGCCATTCTGGCCTCGGCCGAAACCACGCTGGTGCCGGTGTGCAATTCGCTGATCGCCGGACAATTCCGGGGCGAGGACCGGATCAACGCCAACCTCGTCTATTTCGCCGCCGGCGGACTGACCATGGGCATCGGAAGTTTCGTCGGCGGGCTTCTCCTGCACTGGTCAGGCAGCGGCCTGCCAGGCGCGCTGTTCGGTTCGGCCTTGAGCGACTGGCGAATTGCGATGCTGATTACCGCGCTGGCGGGAGTGCCGCTGGCTTTGCTGGTACTGCTGCTGGGGCGGGACCGTCGCCCCAGCCCGGGCAAGGGCGCAACCGACCTTCGCGACCTGAAGGACTATCTTCGCGATCACTGGACCGCCCTGGTATCCTTCAACCTGGCCAATGCCAGTTACTTCGTCACGGCAACGGCAATCATGACCTGGGTGCCGATCTACATCGTGCGCCAGTTCAGCATTACCCCGGCAGACCTGGGCATGCGGATCGGCGTCGTCGTCGGGGTAGCCGACGTGCTTGGAGTGCTGGTCGGTTTTGCAGCGATCAAGCAACTCTATTCACGCCTCGGCCCGATCGCCCCGCGTTACATATTCCAGGTCGCACTTGGCCTGATCGTGCTGATCAGCCTGCTGCAACTGCTGGCGACCAATCTTGAAGTCATGCTGCTGCTGCTCGGCATCCAGAATTTCCTGGCCACCTTTGGCACCGCAAGCTTCAACAACATGGTTCAGGACATGTCTTCGCCGGAGATCCGCGGCAAGGTGTTCGCCATAAACTCTGTCATCCTCAGCATTGTGAGCATTCCCGGACCATTGCTAGTCGGCATGATCTCGGACCAGTTCGGGCCAGCGCCGCAGGGGCTGCTTTGGGCGACGATGCTGGTTGCGATACCCGCACTGGTGCTCAGCATCCTGATATTCGGGCTGACCAACCAGTCGTTCCTGCGGACGGTCGCCGCGATGGCGAAAGCCGATCACCAGGTGGCCGCCTGACTTCGATAAAGGCCGAAAACTTCGTATTTACAGTAGGTTGGGAAAGACGATGCCAAGACAACTGACAAGCGCCGCGCTCTTGCTCATGCTTGCGTTCCCGCCGGCTACCGCAGAGGCAAAGTCCACGGCGAAGCAGACGGGAGCGTTGAGCCTGGCCGATCTCAGCAGCTTCAAGGTCAAGCCTGCTGAATTGCAGCAAAAGCTGGATCGCGCCCTGATGCAGAACCCGAACAGCGTCCCGCTGAACTTCCTGCGGGGCCTGATCTATGATTCCTCTTCGCCCATCGGCAGCGAGGGGCGTCAACTGGCCAAGGTCGGGTATCTGACGGCCTTGCGCGCGGATCCGACCTATTGGCCGGCGAGCTACCAGCTGGGCCTGCTGGCCATGGATGACGGAGATTCCGTTTCGGCGGAGCGCTCCTTCATGGCGGCGGCCATCTTCGCCGAGGATGAGCCACGCATCTTCTACGCGCTGGCGCGCGCTTCATACTGCTCCGGCAATATCGGCAATGCTCGCGTGGCGCTTGAACGGGCAATCGCGCTGCAGGCTCCTTCCCGTGATGAAGACTATGTCACGGCGGCATTGGTCACCGCCGCTGCCGGTGACAAAGGCGAAGCACAGCGCTGGCTGGAAAAAGTCAGCTATGCCCCGGGTGGTTTCGCCAGCCGCAATCTGCAGGGCCGCGTTGCCAAACTGTCGCTTTCGAGCGGCAGCCTTGCCGATGGGGCGGGCGCCAATACGGGCACCGCACCAGCCGCAACGACAGTGCCGGACCGCAAGATGGCAACCGTGGACGTCGTCATCGTCCGGCGACAGGAGGACCGCGCAACATCCACCGGCATAAATCTCATGGACGTGCTGACCTTGCAGTTCGGCAGTTCGCTGATCAATTCCGAACGCACAAAGGTTACTGACCGGTTGAGCGGCAGCACGATTTCGGATGCCGTCACCACGGTTCAGAACGTCAACCTGACCATCCCCTCGGTCACCTATTCGTTGAACATAGCCAATGCGATGGGCAGCAATTCGTCCATCGAGGCCCGGCAGACCTTGCTGGTCTACAACGGGGTCACCTCGAAGGTGTTTTCCGGCGGGACGCTGACCTACGCCAGTAGCGGACAAATGAGCGCGCAGTCGTTCACCAAGGAAGTTGGCCTGTCGCTGACCGTCACCCCCAAATTCATTTCCCGGGACACGGTCAGCCTGACGATCAATACGGCCATGGAGACGTTCCTCAACAATGATGCGGTGGGTTCGTTCAGCGAGTCCGTCCAGACCGAGAAATCGTCATCCGACATCACCCTGGACATGAACTTCGGCGAGACCGTATTTGTCTCAGGCGGGCGTTTCGCGAACTTCGAAGCGACGCGCAGCAGAACGCCGGTCCTCGGCAGCGTGCCGGTGATCGGCAATCTTTTTTCCAATCGCCGCAGCGCGTATGCCAAAAACGACCTGCTGATCATCCTTTCCATGCGGCGTGACGGGGGCCGGCAGGACCGGAGGAGTGCCGAGGAGCTGGAGCTGATTGACCGGCTGGCGGAATCACTCTGGCAGAAGCTCGGGATTGTCACGCCAGATCAGATTTTGCGGATCGATTCCGAAGATCACCGCCCCTATTACGACCTCGAGAATGCCGGACGGAGCTTCAACCGCGGCTACCTCGACCGGATTGGCCTGGACGAGGTCCTTCAGCGGCTCTGATCGCAGGCGCGCGATGCGGCCCGGGTGGTGCTGGGCTGCTTCATCCTGTTCGGGGCGCCCGCGATGGTGGCCGGCCTCATAGCCTCGCTGCGCGACGGCAATGGCGCGGCAAGACTGCCGATTTCCGGACCGCCCCCGTCCGCGCCACCGCCAGCCCTGCCCCTTAGCCCGCCGTCGTATGATCCCTATGCCGGCGCATCGGTGCCGCAATAGGGCCATCTCCCGACCCAGGCCCTGTGCGCGGCATGCCCAGGCGGGGAAGACGGACAATGGAAGTCGGCCGGGCTGTTTGGTCTATCTGGTAAACCGGCAGCGTGGTTCCGTCAGGTTGCGGAGCCCGTCATGGCCGATGCTCGTCGCACGCGCGATCGTTACCAGCGTATCGCGTCATTAATTAGGGAATATTGCACCTGTCACCGTAATTCGGTCTATAAATCGCCCCGTGCAAGAGCAAAAATAAGGACAAGACTTCCCATCACGAGCAAAGACACCTGCCCCCAGTAAAGATAAGGATGATCCGCTTTATGAACAGCCGATCCAAAAATTCCAATATAGCCTTTCACCAGAGCGAAAATTGTCAAACCAACAGCTGCTACTGCAATTAGAATATACATCGCTCAGCACCCAAGATTCACAGAGCCCGACGCGGCTCCGTACAGAGCATCAGTAGCTGCCTGTCCGAATTTATCTGCCGCCCCACCAGGCGCTGCTCCAGCATGCCCAGTTAGGCTTCCGGCAAGCCTTCCTGCTGGTATGGCGCCAAGAACCGCCGACC
>JBEEIN010000016.1:0-3768 GCA_041169825.1 Pseudomonadota bacterium | reverse complement strand
GGCAGGTGTCTCGACTTCGCTCGACACGAACGGTGGGAGCGACAAGGTTCTGGCTTCTCCCGCCGTCCGCGCTCGCGCAACCGAACTCGGAATTGATCTTGCCCAAGTCAAACCGGCAGAGGATGGCCGCGTCCGTCACGCCGACCTCGATGCCTTTCTCGCCTACAATGCCGGCGGCGGGTTCCGCGCACCGGGCGGCAAGCGCGCTGACCAGCAGGTCAAAGTAATTGGTCTGCGCCGCCGCATCTCCGAAAACATGGCGGCGTCAAAGCGCAACATTCCGCATTTCTCTTACGTTGAGGAATGCGATGCGACCGCGCTGGAGGATATGCGGGCCCAGCTTAATGCGGCGCGCGGCAATCGACCCAAGCTAACCCTGTTGCCGCTGCTGATCACCGCGTTGTGCCGGGCCCTGCCGGACTTCCCGATGTTGAATGCCCGGTTTGATGATGAAGCGGGGGTCGTGACCCGGTTTGGCGCCGTCCACCTTGGCATGGCGACCCAGACCGATGCCGGTCTGATGGTGCCGGTGATCCGCGACGCGCAGGACAAGAACCTGTGGCAGCTGGCGGCGGAGATTGCGCGCCTGGCGGAAGCGGCTCGTAATGGCACGGCCAAGAGTGAGGAACTCTCCGGCTCGACCATCACCCTGACCTCGCTGGGGCCCCTGGGTGGGGTGGCGCATACCCCCGTGATCAATCGCCCCGAAGTGGCGATCATCGGGCCGAACCGGATTATTGAGCGGCCGATGTTCGTGCCCGATGGCATGGGCGGTGAGCGCATTGAAAAGCGCAAGCTGATGAACCTTTCCATCAGCTGCGATCATCGTGTGGTCGATGGCTGGGACGCGGCCAGCTTTGTCCAGGCGGTCAAGCGCCTGATCGAAACCCCGGTCCTGTTGCTGGCCGACTAAGGGTCAGCGGACTATTGCGCTGTAGGCGATTCGGCCCTGACCGCGCGAAGCGGTGCGGGGATCGACGCGCCAGCGCACGTGGGTCACGTCCTCGGGCGTGGCCAGTCGGCCGCCTACCCGCATCGCGCCCAATTTGCCCCAAGTGCGGCCGCCGTCGATGGAAACTTCCTCGTCGCCGTTGGCGCTGCCCTGGTAATAGACCGTGCGCGGCAGGGGATTGGTAACGACGAAGCCGCCATCGCCACCCAGCTTGTACCAGTTTACCACATAGACCACCCGGTCACCGCGGCTGAGATCGTTGGCGGGCTGGAGCATCCGGCCGGCGGGGGCGGCGCGCTCAACAAAGACAGCGCTGTCCAGCGAAACGGCCGGCGCGGCCTGTGCGGCGGCGCCGAAACTGGCCAGGGCAGCGGCGATTGCGAGCAGCTTTGCAGTGCGGTTCACGAGAAAGTCCCCCTTCAGGCGACCGCGATTTGCGGGTCGCTGAGGGGGTTTTCGCAACAAGGAGCAAACGAAAGGTTAACGACCTGTTTCGGGGGCTGGTAAACCGGTTCTTAAAGGTTCTGCACTGGTCGTCGCGAAGGCTGTTGACAGCCTCTGCATCAGACCGTAGTGGCGCGGCTCCCAAGTGGCTGCGCGGGTGTAGCTCAGTTGGTTAGAGTGCCGGCCTGTCACGCCGGAGGTCGCGGGTTCGAGCCCCGTCACTCGCGCCACTTGGGACGTTTTTCCTAAAAAGCCTTGGAATAGTTAACGGCCTGGCTGCCTGCTGGCAGGCTGACCATCATGCCGTCGCGGGCCAGCTTCAGATCGCCCCCGAAGACCTTAGGCGCATCGCCAACGAACAGCCGTTCGATCAGTGCAACTGGCGGGGCGGGCACCATGTGGTACAGGACCAGTGCCTTGGCTCCCGCTTCCTTGGCAGCGCGGGCGGCGTCTTCCGGGCTGGCGTGATAGCCAGGAATATCGGCCATGATCTTCGCCTGATCCTTGCGCCCGTGCTTTGCCAGCTGCGCCTGCATCGCGCCGATCATCTTGGCGTTGAGCGCTTCGTGGAACATCACGTCCGCCCCCTTCGCGGCCGCGACGAAATCGGGCGCGTAAACGGTATCGCCACTGATCGCGACGGACCGCCCCTTGTAGTCCAGCCGATAGCCGAAGGCCGGCTTGATTGGATCGTGGATCACACGGATCGCGGTGATCCTAACGCCGTTGCGATCATAGACGACCTGACTGGCCTGTCTGTCCGGCAGGGTGATGATCTGCGCGGTACCGCCGAATCCGGTTGGTCGGGCAACGGCGGGGCCATGGTGGGCAATGCGATAGCCACTGTCGATCGTATAGGCCTGCCGCAGACCGGCGATGACCTGATCGGTCCCGGCGGGGCCGCTGACCGGCAGCGGGGCGCTGCGCGATCCGGCGATCCAGGCCTGCAGCAACAGTTCGCCAAGGCCATCGATATGGTCGGAATGGAGGTGGGTCAGATAGGCGCCTTGCAGCCGGTCCATCGGAAAGCCCATCCGGCCCAGCTTGCGGATCGAGCCGGACCCGGCATCGAAGATGAACCCGTCACGCCCGGCCAGCACGGCCAGGCACGGGCCGGCGCGGTCGGCATCGGGCATGGGAGAACCAGAACCGCAGACATAAACGTTGATTCCGTCAGGCAGGGTGGCGGATCGATCAACGCCGACGTTCTGCTCGATTGCCCGGTCAAAGGCTCGCTGGGCCAACTGGTCACGCGCTGCCAACAGGGTCAGCCCGCCCACAACAAGCACGCCAACTAGGCTCAAGCCGATCTTACGCTTGGTATTCACGCCATTCTCTCCCGTCGACCCAGGGAGAGACTGCCGCGCTGTGGCGGCGGGGGCAAGGGGCCGGTGGATTGTTTTCCGGTGGTTCAGCCCCAGCGACCGGTTTCCATCCAGATCAGGAAACGCCGGAGCGGGAGGAGCCAGACTACGCCGAGCACGATGTAGATCGGGGTCTGGAACAGCGCGTGCCACTGGCCGATCACCGGCGCGACATAGCGTGCGATCAACAGGCCGTAGAGCCCAAGCAGAGCGAGCAGGCCAAGCAGACCGATGGGAATTCGCCAGGTGGGTTGGGTGCGCATCAAAAGGGTCCGTAAAGGCGGGTCGGGGTGATTATCGCATCAAGCGGACGATCATGGGCTTCGATTGGCAATTCGTCGACCAATTGGCAATCCCAGGCAAGGCCGATGGCCAGCTCAGCAGGATTGTCCGCCAGCCAGCGATCGTAATGACCAGCGCCCAGGCCAAGCCGGTCCCCCCCGGCGGTAAACCCGAGTAGCGGGCAGAACAGCACCGTGGGTGTCAACGCGGGTCTGTCGCCCAGAGGCTGGCGTGACTTGAACGGATCCGGTTCGAGCAGATCATCGACGAAAGGATTGCTCCATTCGCGAAATTGCATCGGCGCGGCACGATCAGCGAACCAGGGCAGGGCAATCCGGTGGCCGCGCTCGTAAAACCAGCGCGCGTAATGCCCGGCCGGGGCTTCGTCGGGCATTTCGTGGTAGACGCCGATGATTGCTCCGTCCGGGGTAAGGCGGGCAATGGCCTCTGGCGGGCGACGGAACAGCAGGCCGCGCTGCATCGCTGGGATAGCAGCAACGTGATCGCGGCGCCGCTGCCTCAGTTCGGTGCGCAGCACCTGCTTGTCGATCACGCTGGGCTCCGCAATGGGTTGGTTGACGGGGGAGTGGGTGACGGGACCACCATGGGCCGTTGCCGGGAAATCCTCTGACGCCTCGACGTCAGGTGGGGACCATATGTGCCAGACCAGGGTCCGACCAGGGACAGCCCCCATGGATTGCTTATAGCCTCAGGGATTTTCGAAGG
>JBEEIN010000015.1:0-7762 GCA_041169825.1 Pseudomonadota bacterium | reverse complement strand
GTGACGCTGGCGGTGGATTACCGCTGCGACAATCCACTGGTCGATCCTGATGATGCGACCTGGGTCAAGCTGGACCAGCGCGGTTTTATCCGGGCAATTGGCAAGACGATCCCGGAATACGATGCCGTCGATTGCGGGGCCTTCCTCGCCACGCCCGAACTCGCCGAAGCGATCCGTGCCGCGATTGCCGAAGGCAAGGCAGGAAGCCTTTCAGAAGGCATGCAGCGATTGGCGGATGCCGGCCGCGCCGCCACCATGGATATCGGCACGGCCTGGTGGCTCGACGTTGACGATCCGCGCGCCCACGAACTTGCGGAGGCCCAGGCCCCGCAAGAGCTCAGCGAGATTTACCGCGCTCTTTAGGGATACTTCATCTGGATCCGGCTGGTCAGCCCGGACTTCGGCACGCCCAGACGGACCGAACGGAACTGCGGCAGGCCAGCCAACGTGGCCGGATTGTTGGAAAACCCATAGCCTTCGGCCGGCAGGCCCAGCCCGGTGCGGTCAAACCGCCCATCGCCATTCTCGTCATGATAAAGGGCCACGGCATAGACGCCGGGCTTCGGCACAAAGATGCAGCCGCGCGTCGTCCCCGCAGTCGCATCGACCCGGCCGACGTACAACGAGCCATGCTTGATCAGGAACTTCGACGGATTATCGGCGTAGAGCGTAATGGCAATCACGCCATTGCCGTTTCGCACCCCGTCAGCGACGATGTTAAGCCAGGTTCCGCTAGCAGGGCCGGTGCAGCCAGCTGGCGGAGCGCCGGGAGCACTGGCAGCCGTCGGGACAGAGCCAGTGGCCGTAGCAGCCAAGGCGGAAAATGCGAGGGCCGCGGCGCGGATACGTCGGGGCTGGGTCATCACGTCATCATCCTGTTTGTGGGGAGGTTCTGAACCGGCCGCACCGCTGCCGGTGCCCGACCTGCCAGTAATGGCCCCCGCTTTATGATTCGCCCGCTGAATAGCCAGTGAATTGGGCAACAATTGTGTCACTGCCGAACTTTCGTCAACCATGGCCGAGCCAATCCTCGATCAGCACAGCAACCGATGGGCAACCGCCCCACGCACAATCGCGGCAATCCGCCAGATAGCGTGTGGAAAACACCCTGTGCGCGGTTGTCGCTACCAGATGTGGTGGGTAAGCGCCGGGAAAGGGAGGCCTAAGCCATCGCCATGCCCCAGCCGCTAATCTCACCGTCGATCCTGTCCGCCGACTTCGCCCGGCTGGGAGAGGAAGTGCGCGCAATCGACGCAGCCGGGGCGGATTGGATCCACGTCGACGTGATGGATGGCCACTTCGTCCCCAATATCACGATCGGACCAATGGTGGTGAAGGCGCTCCGCCCGCACACCGCCAAGCCGCTTGACGTTCACCTGATGATCAGCCCGGTGGACAACTATCTGGCGGCCTTTGCCGAAGCTGGTGCCGATATCATCACGGTCCATCCGGAAGCCGGGCCGCACATCCATCGCACGGTCCAGGCGATCAAGGGGCTGGGCAAGCTGGCGGGTGTCTCGCTCAATCCAGGCACCCCGGCGAAGATGCTGGACTACCTGATCGACGACATCGACCTGGTCCTGGTGATGAGCGTCAATCCCGGCTTCGGCGGACAGAGTTTCATCTCCAGCCAGCTTCGCAAGATCGAGGCTGTGCGCAAGATGATCGACAAGACTGGGCGGGACATCCGGCTTGAAGTTGACGGTGGTGTCGATGTCGATACCGCCCGTCGCTGTGTCGAGGCCGGGGCGGACGTGCTGGTTGCAGGCACGGCGACATTCCGAGGCGGGCCCGAACACTATGCCGCGAACATCGCCGCGCTCAAGGGTGGCGGCAGGGCATGAGCGAGGCGATGGGTCAAAGCCGCGATCACACTGCCCCAGACAGCGGGGATACCCTGACCAGTCCGATGGAATCGGTCAGCGATGCGGCACTGGTAGAACCGCGCCGGGGGGCTGAGCAGAGCGAACTGGTTGAACCGGGTCGCGCCCTGGCGCTTGCCGATTTCGCCCCCCCCAGCCTTGGCGCCAGCGAGCGATTGCTGCGTCTGGCCTATCGTCTCGGTGTGCCGGGTGCGACGCTCGCTGCACCGTTCCGCAAGCCGGCCAAGACCCGCCTATTGGCCACCGTGCTCAACCCGCTGCCGGGTCAGAAGATGGCCGGCACCGCGATCCGGGCAGGGCATTTCCTGATCCATGGGGTCAAGGCGCCGATCGCCCAGATCGATTTTGCCGGCACGGCGCGGATGGCACCGCCGTTGGAGCGGGCGGTCCACTCGTTTTCGTGGCTGGCCGATCTGGAAGCTTGCGCCCCGCGCGAGCAGGTCGCCCCCGTGGCCGATCGCGTGCTCGCGGCCTGGCTGTCGGCAAACCCGTCACCGCCTTCCCGCCCGGGCAAGGGGCCTGCCTGGTCTGTCGCGAATGCCGGATCGCGCGAGCTCAACTGGCTGGTCCATGCCCCGCTGATCCTTTCTGGCAACGACAAGACCCAGCGGGCGCGGGTCCTGACGGCAATGAATGAGACGGCCCGCTGGCTCGACAAGAACGTGGGCCGCGCCGAGGACCTGCTTGGGGAAGTTGCCGGGTGGTGCGGCATTGTCGCTGCCGGGCTGCTGCTGCCCGATGGCAAGCCGCGCCGCCTGTTTGGTGAGGCTGGCCTGATCAAGGCGCTGGGCGAACTGGTGGGCGATGACGGCGGCATTCTCTCGCGCGCACCGCTGGGCCAGATTGAGGTCATTGCCCTGATCGTCCGGCTGCGCGCCTGCTACAGCGCGGTGCGGCGCGAACCGCCGGCTGCGCTGGAAGCGATCCTGGCCTTGTTGGTGCCGCCCTTGCTGGCCTTGACTCACGGCGATGGCTCACTCGGTTCCTGGCAAGGTGGCTGGGCGGTGGACGCGGCAGATCTAAACGCTCTGATCGCGGCCTCCGGCGTGCGGACGCGGCCGCTGCGCGATGTCCGCCAGTGGGGCTATCAGCGGGTTGTCGCCCAGAAGTCGATTCTGCAATTTGATGCCGCCCCGCCACCACTGGCCAAGCACACCCGATCAGGCTGCGCATCAACTCTGGCCTTTGAGCTTTCACACCAGGGGCAGCGGATCGTGGTCAATTGCGGCGGCGCGGCCTGCGCGGGGGGTATCATCCCGGTCCGGCTGGAGCAGGGCCTGCGCGCCACCGCCGCGCATTCCACGCTGGTTCTCGATGACGTCAATTCCACGGCAATCCTGATCAATGGCCGGATTGGCAGCGGCGTTTCCGAGGTTGAGGTCGATCGCCGCACCATCGCTGGCGAAAAGCTCTCCGGGGCGACGCGGCTTGAGGCCAGCCACAATGGCTACGTGGCCCGCTACGGCCTGACCCACCGGCGCATCCTGATCCTGCGCGACGAGGGCACGGAGCTGCGGGGCGAGGACTTGCTGATCCCCGCTGGCGGCAAGGCCAAGAGCGGCAAGGTCGCCTTTGCAATCCGCTTCCACCTTGGGCTGGGCATAACGGCACGGATCAGCGAGGACGGCCAAGGTGCGGGACTTGCCCTTCCTGATGGCTCCTACTGGCAGTTCCGGGCGGGTGGTCAGGTAACGGTTGAAGAAAGTATCTGGGCGGACGGCCAGGGTCGGCCCCAGCCAATCCAGCAACTGGTCCTGCAGGGCCTGGTATCACGCGGCGGCGGCAACTTTGCCTGGCTGCTGAAGAAGATGGGATAGCATTGAAAATGACTGCTGTGACGATCCGCCGGGCGCTGCTTTCGGTGTCCGAAAAGGCCGGACTGGTGGACCTGGGCAAGGTGCTTGCCGCACGCGGCGTTGAACTGGTTTCAACCGGCGGCACGGCCAAGGCACTGCGTGATGCAGGGCTGACAGTGAAGGATATCTCGGACCTGACCGGTTTTCCCGAGATGATGGACGGCCGAGTCAAGACGCTCCATCCCAAGGTCCACGGCGGGCTGCTGGCGGTGCGCGACAACCCAGAGCACGCCCGGGCAATGGCCGAGCATGAGATCGGCGCAATCGACCTGGTCGTGGTCAACCTCTATCCCTTCGAAGCAACTGTAGCGAAGGGTGCCGATCGCGACGAGATCATCGAGAATATCGACATCGGCGGCCCGTCCATGGTCCGCTCGGCGGCCAAGAACCACGCCTATGTTACCATTGTGACCGACCCGGCAGACTACGCCGGCTTGCTGGCGGAACTTGAGGCCAACGATGGCGCGACGTCCTATGATTTCCGCCGCCTGATGGCCGCGCGGGCCTATGCCACAACCGCCGCCTATGACTCGATGATCAGCCAGTGGTTCGCCTTTGCCGATCAGCAGCAGGTCTTCCCGGAAACCCTGGCCGTAATCGGCAAGCGGGTGGAAGAACTTCGCTATGGCGAAAACCCGCACCAGCGGGCTGCGCTCTATGTGCCGCGCGGGCCGCATGGGCAGGGGATTGCCCAGGCCCGGCAGGTGCAAGGCAAGGAACTGTCCTACAACAATTACAATGACGCCGACGCCGCATTGGAACTGGCCGCCGAATTCCGTGGCCAAGACCCGGCTGTGGTGATCGTCAAGCACGCCAATCCCTGCGGCGTGGCGCAAGGCTCCAGCTTGCTTGAAGCCTGGACTGGCGCGCTGCAATGCGATGACGTTTCGGCCTTTGGCGGGATCGTCGCGGTCAATCGGCCGCTGGACGGCGCGACGGCCGAAGCCATCTGCCAGATCTTCACCGAAGTTGTCGTTGCCCCCGATGCCGATGAGGCCGCGATCGCCGCTTTCGCCAGGAAGAAGAACCTGCGGCTGTTGCTGACCGGTGACCTGCCCGATCCGCGCCGCGGCGGCCTGATGGTCAAGCCGATCACTGGCGGCCTGCTAGTCCAGAGCCGCGACAATGGCGCGATCGGCCGCGATGATCTGAAGGTCGTGACCAAGCGCGCGCCAACCGAACAGGAACTGAAGGACTCCCTGTTTGCCTGGACCGTGGCCCGCCACGTCAAATCGAACGCGATCGTCTATGCCAAGGATGGGATCACCGCAGGGATTGGCGCCGGCCAGATGAACCGCCGCGACAGTTCGCGGATCGCTGCCATGAAGGCCGCCGAGGCCGCCGAGAAGTTCGGCTGGGCGCAGAGCCGCGCAGTTGGCAGCGCCGTTGCCTCGGATGCCTTCTTCCCGTTTGCCGATGGTCTGCTGGCCGCGGCAGAAGCTGGTGCAACCGCCGTGATCCAACCGGGCGGATCGATTCGCGACGAAGAAGTCATCGCCGCGGCTGATGAGGCTGGACTGGCGATGGTGTTTACCGGGATGCGGCACTTCCGCCACTGAGTTCCACAATTCACCGCAAGGGATTGTCGTTCTGCCGCGCGAGCTGGCGGACCGGCAACTTATTCACTTGGAAGTAAGGAAAAAATCGGCAGTGAAACGCCACAGCTAATCTTCGCATCCGGATTTCCCCGATGGACCTGTTCAAGTCCGACCTATTCCGCTCTTTTGGCATTGGCTTCCTGTTGGGCGCCGTGCTGCTGGTCGGTTCGATTTGGGCGCAAAGCGAAGACGGCATCTCGGGCAAGGTCATCCCCAAGGCAGAGGCTGCTGCGCCACTGCCGGACCGCACCCGGTGAAGCGAAGGTTCTCCTTCCTCGCGATTTTGACATTGGCTGTTCTTAGCCTGCAAACCCCGGCAAACGCAGCCGAGGTCGATGTTCTGGCCCCTGCCGCTACGCGCCAGGCCAAGGAAGCGCCAGGGCTGAAAACGGCGGTCTTCGCCGGCGGCTGTTTCTGGGGGGTGGAAGCGGTTTTCAGCCATGTCCTGGGCGTGAAAAGCGTGCTGACGGGGTATCACGGCGGCAATGCCGCGACGGCCGTTTACGAACGCGTTGGCGACGGCGATACGGGGCATGCCGAATCCGTTCAGGTCACCTATGACCCCGCCGTGGTCCGTTATGACCAGCTGGTGCGGATCTTCTTTTCGGTGATTGCCGACCCCACGCTCAAGAACCGGCAGGGGCCGGATGAAGGCACCCAGTATCGGGCCGCACTGGTGCCCACCAATGATGAGCAGCGCCAGGTCGCTGCCGCCTATCTCGCGCAGATGAAGGCTTCGGGCATCTGGCAACGCCCGATCGTCACCGGCATCGAAAGCTACCGCAAGTTCTACCCGGCCGAAGCCTACCACCAGGACTTTATGGCCAAAAACCCCCGCCATCCCTACATCCTGTACTGGGATGTCGCCAAGGTTGCGGCGCTGAAGAAGCGTTTCCCCGGTTTCTACAAGGCGGACTTCACCCGCGGCTAACCTGTCCCTATATTGCCGTCATGGCAGGACATCACCACCACGACGAACATTCCGGCCCCGGCCTGATCGAGGCCGCCCGCGGCGCGCTGATTGAGGCTGGCGAACAGTGGACCGACATGCGCGCCGAGGTGTTCCACGCCCTTGCTGCGCAGGACCGCCCGGCCTCGGCCTATGACATTGCCGAAAATGTCTCCCGGGAACGCGGCAAGCGGGTGGCGGCAAACTCGGTCTACCGAATCCTCGACCTGTTCGTGAAAACCAACCTTGCCCGCCGGGTCGAGAGCGCCAATGCCTATATCGCCAATAGCCATCCTGGTTGCCGGCACGATTGCATCTTCCTGATCTGCGATGTCTGCGGCCGTGCGGTGCACATTGATGATGACAAGTTGACTGGATCGCTGGTTGAGGCCGCGCGCACCTCAGGCTTTGCCGACATTCGCCCAGTGGTTGAGCTGCGCGGGGTTTGTGAACGCTGCAGTTGATCTCCTGCACAGGTCACCGAGCCTGCCCGATAGTCTCAATCGACACCACTAACCCAAGCGTGTAAGGCCCTTTAGATGAGTCAGCCACCCGTCACGCCATTGCTGGATACCGTTGATGTTCCGGCCGATCTGCGCAAGCTTGCGCCCGAGCAGCTGCGCCAGTTGGCGGATGAACTGCGCAGCGAAATGATCAGTGCCGTTGGCAGCACCGGTGGCCATCTGGGTTCAGGTCTGGGCGTGGTCGAGCTGACCGTGGCGATCCACTATGTGTTCAACACGCCCGATGACAAGCTGATCTGGGACGTGGGCCACCAGGCCTATCCGCACAAGATCCTGACCGGGCGGCGGGATCGCATCCGCACCCTGCGGCAGGGCGGGGGCCTGTCCGGCTTCACCAAGCGCAGCGAGAGCGAGTACGATCCCTTCGGCGCAGCGCACAGTTCCACCTCGATCTCGGCCGCTTTGGGTTTCGCCATTGCCAACAAGCTGCAAGGCCAGCCGGGCAAGGGCATTGCCGTGATCGGTGACGGCGCGATGAGCGCGGGCATGGCCTATGAGGCGATGAACAACGCCACCGATGCCGGCAACCGACTGGTGGTGATCCTGAACGATAACGACATGTCGATCGCGCCGCCGGTTGGCGGGCTGTCGGCCTATCTCGCCAGGATCGTCTCCTCGCGCCCGTTCCTGGAACTGCGCGAAGTGGCGCGCAAGATCTCGCGCAAGCTGCCCGAACCGCTGCATGTCGCCGCCCGCAAGACCGATGAGTTCGCGCGCGGCCTGGCCATGGGCGGCACCCTGTTTGAAGAGCTGGGCTTCTACTATGTCGGCCCGATCGACGGGCACAATCTCGATCACCTGATCCCGGTGCTGGAGAATGTCCGCGATGCCGCCGAAGGGCCGTGCCTGATCCATGTCGTGACACAGAAGGGCAAGGGCTATGCCCCGGCCGAAGCGAGCGCCGACAAGTATCACGGCGTCCAGAAGTTTGACGTGATCACCGGCGAACAGG
>JBEEIN010000014.1:0-5809 GCA_041169825.1 Pseudomonadota bacterium | reverse complement strand
GGGATCGACAGCATCACCACCAGCGAAGCCCGCGGCCCCAGCGGCAGTAGCGTGACCAGCACCAGCAGAAGCGCGATGCCAAAGTCCTTGGCCAGCTGGTTCAGCTTGCGCTCGATATCGTTGCTCTGGTCAAACACCGGCACCAGCTTGATGTCGGGCGGCAGCTCCTGCTGGAACTGTTCCTTCACGGTCTTGAGCCGATCACGCAGCACCAGGGTATCGGTGATGTCCTTCTTGCGCACGCCGACAAACACCGCGCGCTGGCCATTGAGGCGGGTGATATGCAGCCGCTCGGCCTCAGCCCATTCAACGTTGGCGACATCACCAACGGTCAGCAAGTGCCCGTCACCGCCGCGCAAGGGGATCGCGCGGATCGCATCAAGATCACGATAGGCGCCGCCCGACTGGACATTGAACCGCCGACTGCCGGCATTGACCGCGCCAGCCGGTACGTCCAACCCGCCTTGGGCGATCGCACTGGCGACCAAACCGGGCGGCAAGCGCCGCTCAGCCAGCCGCACCGGGTCAAGCGCGATCCGCACTTCGGGCGCGGGCAGGCCATAGAGCTCGGTATTGCGAACGCCGTCCAGCCCGGCGAGGCGATCACGCAGGTCTTCGGCGTACTTTTCCATCCGCCGCCATGAGGCGGTTTCGCTAACCAGCGCGATCTGGGAAATCGCCGCTTCGGTGGTCCGCGGCCGCCGGATTTCCAGGCGCTGGATGCCCGCTGGCAATTGCGCCCGCAGCGCATTCACGTCGCGCACGGTCCGGTCATAGGCCTGCTCGGCATTGGTGCCGTAATCGAACCAGATCGAAATGCTGGCCAGGCCGTCGCTGGATCTGGAGGTTATGTCGCGGACGTTATCGAGGCCTTGCAGCACCCGCTCCAGCGGCTTGGCAACGGTTTCCTCAATCTCCGCCGCATCGGCACCCGGCAGGGTCACGATCACCACGGTCAGCGGGATCGGGAAATAGGGATCAACCGCGCGGGGGATCGAGCGGAAGGCGTTAAACCCGAGCAGCGCCAGCAGCAGAAAAGCCACCAGCGTGATCTGCCAGCGCCGGACGGCGGTCGATACAAAGCCCATCAGCGCGTTACGCCAACTGGCTCAACCAGCGTGCCATCACGCAGTCGGTCGAGCCCGGATAGCACCACCACTTCACCCCGCTGAAGTCCGGACAGGACCTCTGTCCCGTCAGCGGAGAGCGGCCCCAGTGCAATCCGCCGCGGCTTCACGCGGCGCTTGGCATCCATCACATAGACGAAGCCTTCTTCGGCCCGGACCGAGAAGATCGCCGTCGGCGGAATAACCAGACGGCTTGATGCTCCGGCTGCCGGTGCGGCAATAGTGGCGCGGCCGACAAGGCCTGAGCGCAAGCGGGGATCGGCCGGCAGCGCAATTTCCGCAACAAAGGCCCCGGTGCCGCGATCAGATCGTCCCCCAACCTCAATCACTGAACCGCCCAGAACCACGCCCGGCAACGCGTCGAACCGGACGGCAGCGGATGTCCCAATCTGCACCCGCACGGCATCGCGATCGGCCAGCAGGGCACGCAGGACGAACCCGCTGCTGGCATCGCCCAGCGTGACCACTGGCATGCCCGCGTCAATGATCTGACCCGGTTCGGCCGTGCGGCTCAACACGATGCCGTCAGCCGGAGCCACCACCCGCGCGGTTTGCAGGGAAAAGCGCCGCGCGGAAACATTGGCGCTGGCGCTTCGGGCCGCGGCTTCGGCCGCTTCAAGACGTCCTTTGGTGATCCACCCTTGCGCATAAAGCTGCTTGAAGCGCGCCAGCTCTGCCCCTGCGCGGTCGCGCTCGGCATCGGCCGCTTCAAGCGATGCACCGACGCTGGTCATGTCGAGTGTGGCAAGGACATCACCGCGACGGACACGATCGCCTTCCTGCACAGTGATCCGGGCGATCTGGCCTGGCGTGGTGAAGCCAAGCGGGATTTCCTTGCGCAAGGCCGCAGTGCCAGCCGCCTCAATCGAGGGGGCCGGTGCCTCCTGCCCGACCGTGATGACACTGACCCGCAAGGGCTTGGGTGCGGGGGCGGCCTCTTGCCCGCCACAGGCGGCCAGGATGGGAAGCGCAGCGAGCGGAATCAGGCGGACAAAATACTGCATTGTCTTGGCTATGCCGATATAAGTTTCAATTTGCAACCCGGAAATTATACCTTGTCCGAACAAGCGAAGGGCCGGTGGTTCGCACCACCGGCCCCCAGCCAGGATCATGCCGTGAAGTTGGATTAGAACTTCATGCCCGCTTCCACGCCAATCAGGCGGCGTGCGCCGGGCGAGATGAACGAGCCGCCAAATTCGATCGCAGGGATCGCTTCGGCGATGTACTTCTTGTTGAACAGGTTCTCTGCAAAGGCGACGAGGTGATACTTGTCGGTTTCAAGACCCAGACGGGCATTGAACACCCCAAACGTGTCACGCTGAGCGACGTCGTACTTCGCGTTTCCGACCACGGCCGGCAGGGCCAGCGCCGAAATCGGCAGCAAGCCGCTGAACAGCGACGGACGCTCCTGGTTCTGCACGGTGTGGAACCAGGTCGGACCGGTCAGGCGATAGTCCGCACGGCCAGTGATCCGCAGGCCGCCGTTGACCGGCACCTTCAGGTCAGCACCGACGTTGAGCGTCCAGTCGGCCGTGTAGGGCGACTTGTTGCCAACCGTGTAGGTGCGCGATGCGTTCTTCTTGATCTCGCTATCCGTCACGTTGAACGAGCCAAACAGCTTGAAGCCATCGACAACCTTGGCGGTCAGGTTGACTTCCGCACCCTTCACGTCAACCGTGTCGATGTTCGAAACCACGCGCAGAAGGCCAAAGCTGCCGACGAAGAATTCGAAGAACTGCATGTCGCTGATACGGGTGTAATAGCCCGCAAGGTCATAGGTCACCCGGTTGTCAAACAGGGTGCCCTTGACCCCAACTTCCAGCGCGCTCGACTTTTCCTTGCGATACTGGTCGTTGATCCGGACGTTTGCATTGATCGTGCCCGGGGTAACCCCGTTGTTGAAATTGGCATTGATCAGCGCGGAAGAGCCCTGGTTGTTGAAGCCGCCCGATTTGAACCCGATCCCCCAGTTGGCATAGAGATTGAACTGGTCGGTCGGGGTGTAGCTCAACGTGATTTTCGGCTGAAGCTGCTTGAACGAGGCGGACTTCGGAGTCAGCGGCCCAAAGGCCTGGCCCGGATTGATCGGACCACCGGTGAAGGGGTCGGTCGCAGTCGGAACCAGCGAGTTCGAGGCGCGATCTTCGATGTCATAGCGCAGCGCCAGACCAGCCTTGAACTGATCATTCGGCTTGTAATCAAGCGAACCGAACGCCGCATAGACATTGGTGTCAAAGTTATCAGCCAACAGCAGCGAGGTCGGGTTTACAGTGGTCGGACCATTGTAAAGGTTCTTGATCACGCCATTGCCTGTATCCCCGCCCAGGCTGACGCCCGTGGTGCGATCGATGTTCAGATAATAACCGCCGATCTGCCAGGAAACCGGGCCATCACCAGTCGACACCAGACGAACTTCAGCACTGATGTCCTTCTGGTTGCGCAACTGGTACTGGATCCCGTCGCAGGTGGTGTTGCTGTAGGGCCCGAAGGTTGAACCATTGGCCGGCGCAAAGATGAAGGGCACCGGGATCGCGCCGATCGCCCCCGGCTGGTTCACCGGATAGCCCTTGTTCGCCGCAGTCGAAGCGAAGCAGGCATTCACAGTGGCCTGTCCGCCGGGCTGGGCCGCGCTGATATAGCGCGCGAAGTCGGCCGACGTGCCGTCAGCGACCAGATCCTGCTTCACATCCGAATAGAGCGCCCAGGCGACCAACTTCATCGTCTCGAAGTTGTGCTCAACCTTGATGGAGGCATCAAAGCTCGACTGGTCGTTGGTCGCACGGATGTTGTTGTAGAAGCGGAAATCGTGCGTGTTCACATCTTCATAAAACTTCGGGTTCACTGCCGCAAAATTCGGCAGGTGGAACGAGGCATTGAACGGCAGCGAAGCGCCGTGGAATTCGGCATAGCGCAGCTTGACGTCAAATTCGGTGGCATCGCTGGCCCGCACAATCAGCCGGCCGTCAATGTTGTACGATTCCTTGTCATCAACCGTCTTGCTGTTGCCCAGGAAGATGTTGCGGAAGAAGCCATCGGAATGCTGGAAGCTGCCGCTGACCACCAAGCCGGCATTCTCGCTCAGCGGGGTGGAAATGTAGGCTGAGGCATCCACCGTGTTCTCGCTGGCGTAAGAAGCCTTGATGCCGCCTTCCAGCACATCCTTGGGCTTCAGCGTCTGCAATACGATTGCCCCCGCCGCAGCGTTGCGGCCGTACAGAGCGCCCTGCGGCCCCTTGAGAATTTCGACCTGACGCAGCGTGCCTTGCACCTGGTTAAGCTGGGCAGTGTTGGTCTTGAGGATGCCATCGACCACCAGCGCGACAGAGCTTTCAGCATCGCGTGCGCCGTTGATGCCGCGAATGTTGATTTGCGTGTCCCCCGCTTCGGCGGTGCCGGTCACGATAGTCACGCCCGGGGTCAGCTGGGCGAAGTCGTCAGCGTTCTTGGCGCCCGTGTTTTCAAGCGTGGCTGCCGAAAGCACAGCGACCGAAGCCGGAACATCCTGCAGCCGCTCATTCTGGCGGCGGGCAGTAACGATGATGGCCTCTTCCTCGTTGGCACCGTCGGCAGCGCTATCCTGCGCGAAAACCGGGGTGGCACCAAGGGCAAGACCGGCGGCCGAAGCCGAAAGCAGCAAGCGCGTGATCCGCATCGTGTAATACTCCCTGTTCGCTACCGCCCGATCTTGACCATTCCATGCCGGACAGCTTGCGAGGACGACAGCTTATTGTATACAAATAGGCAAGGTCAAGACTTTCAGGCTGCATCATGTCGCGCGCATCAGAACATGCCTATACGGTAATTCGGGGAATGATCCTCGCAGGCGAACTGCCGCCGGGCACGCAACTCAGCGAAGAGGCGCTCGCGGTGCACTGCGCGGTCTCCCGCACACCAGTGCGCGATGCCCTGCGCCGGCTGGAATCCGATCTGCTCATCCGTCGCAGCGAGAGCCAACGCAGCTTTGTGGCCGATTGGTCGGATGACGATATCGAAGACGCCTTTGAACTGCGCTCGATGCTGGAAGCCCAGGCCGCACGGCGCGCTGCGACGCGAATTACCCCGGCTCAATTGGAGGCCTTGCGGCGGCATAATCGGCTGATTGGTGAGGCGATATCGGGTAGCAAGGCCGATATTCCGAACTTTCTGGATCACAATCGGGCATTTCATGAAATCATTCTGGCCGCAGCTGGCTCAACGCGGCTGGCCAGCTTGCTAACCCGCCTGATCGAACAACCAGTGGTTTGGCGCACGGCCCAAAATTATGATCATGAAAACCTCCAGCGCTCGCATCGCGAACACGAAGAACTGATCGCCGCCTTCGCACGCCATGACCCCGCCTGGGCAGCCTCAATCATGACTGGCCATATTCGCCGCGCTTACCACGCCTATCTTGATGCCTACACCGCACAGCGAACAGCAGCCGAATAGCCCTCTTGCAGTTTTGTATACAGAAATGGCATAGCGCTGCTCATGAACACCCCCCGCCCTTCCGCTGCGATCGAGTTTGTTGAAGTCGGTCCACGCGACGGACTGCAGAACGAAAAGGCCCTGATCGCGACAGCTGACAAGCTGGCGCTGATCGAGCGCGCGATTGCCGCGGGCGCCCGCAGGATCGAAGTGACGAGCTTCGTCAATCCCAAAAAAGTCCCGCAAATGGCTGATGCAGAGGACGTTTGCGCCGG
>JBEEIN010000013.1:0-2554 GCA_041169825.1 Pseudomonadota bacterium | reverse complement strand
GCTCGGCTGGGTTGGCGTGAGCCACGCCTCGATGGGGGTGCAGACTTTTGCCCCGCAGCTTCAGGCCGCGATCGGCCGGATCCAGGACGATGCCCTGATCGCGCGCGGCACGGAAATGTTGCGCGGCGCCGGTGTGACCTCGCTCAACTTTGACCTCATGTACGGCCTTCCTGGACAAACGCTGGCAGACCTTGAGGCTACTCTGCGCCGCACGGTTGAGCTGGGCGCAGACCGGATTGCCCTGTTCGGCTATGCCCACGTGCCGCACCTGATCCCGCGCCAGCGCCGGATCGATGGCAGCAACCTGCCGGGGCAGGCCGAACGCTTTGCAATGGCCCAGTTTGGCTATCAGCTGTTGACCGGCGCCGGCTATGTCCCTGTGGGGTTCGATCACTTTGCCAAGCCCGGCGATCCGTTGGCACTGGCGGCGCAGAACGGCACCTTGCGGCGCAATTTCCAAGGTTTCACCGATGATCAGGCCCCGGTGCTGGTCGGTCTTGGGGCCTCGTCGATCTCGATCACGCCTGACGTGATCTGGCAGAACGAAAAGAACGCGGGGCGGTACCGCATGCTGCTGTCGCAGGATTGCCTGCCCGCCAATGGCGGCCTGCTGCGCAGCGCGGACGACCAGCGGCGCGGTGCGGTGATCGAAGGCCTGTTGTGCCGGGGCGAAGCACAATTGGGTGCTGATCTGGCTAATGAAGTGCTGGTCCGCCTGCTGCCCTTCATCGATCGCGAACTGGCGGAGCTCGACCACGGCATCCTGCGGCTGATGCCCGATGCGCTGCCCTATGCGCGGACCATCGCCGCGCTGTTCGATCCCTATCGGCAGGATTCCGCCCGACGCTTCAGCTCGGCAGTGTGAACCAAAAAAAAGAGCGGCTGAAATTCAGCCGCTCCAGGTGGGGAGAAAGGGTAGGAATAGAAGCCGCTCGGCCTCTGCCTTGCCCCCCAAATGAAACGATCCTCCGCGTAAAGCTTTGATCGGGATCAACTGCGGCGAATTATTGGCGCGCCGCCAGATCGACCAGACTGTCGGGCCCCAGCACTTGCGGCAATTGCTGCGGCGTGGCGCTGCCGGCCGGATACCAAAGGTACAGCGGCACGCCCGCCGCCCCCTGCGCGGTCAGGAAGCGGGTGATCGCCGGGTCGCGCCGGGTCCAGTCTCCGCGCAGCACGATCACCCCGGCCTGGCGGAAGGCATCGCGGGTTGGCTCGCGCTCGATTGCGACGCGCTCGTTGACCTTGCATGACAGGCACCAGTCAGCCGTCATGTAAACGAAGACCGGCTTGCCGCTGGCCTGGGCCTTGGCCAGTTCGGCTTCACTGAATGGCTGGGCATCGAGCAGTCCGGCTTCAGCGGAAGCGGGCGCGCGGACCATGCCAGGCAGACCAACGGCCGACAGGACGAGCAGGGCGGTCAAGCCGCTCCACCACAGCCGTCCGCCAGCCAGGCCATTGCGTTGCCGCCGTCCCAGCAGGACCAGCGCCGCGACCACGATCACCGCGATCAACGCCAACGCAAAGGCAAAGGCATTGCCCCCGGTGCGGCTCGCCAGCCAGATCAGGGCGAGTGCCGTCAGCCCCATCGGCAGGGCCATCCAGCGGCGGAACGCGTTCATCCACGGTCCCGGCTTGGGCATCCGGCGGCGCAGCGCGGGAATCCAGGCAATCGCCAGGAAAGGCAGGGCGATGCCCAGCCCCAGCGCGCCGAACAGCAGCAGCGCCGGCACGGGCGGCAACAGCAGCGCTGCACCCATCGCCGCAGCCATGAACGGCCCAGTGCACGGGGTCGCGGCAAAGGCGGCGAGCAGGCCCGTGGCAAAGGCACCCTGCGGCGACCCGGTGCTGGCAAAGCCGGGCACCATGAATTCGTAGAGCCCCAGCAGGTTGGCCGTGATCGCCACGGCCAGCAGCAGCAGCGCGGCCACGACCAGCGGCTCCTGCAACTGGAAGGCCCAGCCCACTTCCTGACCGGCGGCGCGCAGCACAAGCAGCAATGCGCCCAATGCCAGGCAGGCGACGACCACGCCCGCCGTATAGGCCAGCCCTTCGGCCCGGGCCTGGCCTTCGCTCTCACCCGCCCGCGCCAGGCTCAGCGCCTTGAGGCTGAGGATCGGGAAGACGCAGGGCATGATGTTGAGCAGCAGCCCCCCGGCCAGCGCGGCCAGGATTAGCCAGCCAAAGCCGGGGGCATCGGCCGCTTCTGTCTTGATGGGCGTGCCGCCCGTGGGAACCGCGCCAGGGGCGGCGGTGATCATCACGCCATCCCCCGCCGGGTTGAGCCGCAGCACGGCCTCGATCCTGTCTGGCCGGGCCGGATCAAATTTTGCCACCGGCACTTCGGCTACCAGCAGGTCACCCTGCCGGAAGAAGGCTTGCGGCGCGGCGTAATCGACCACGCTGCTGCTGCTGAGAAACAGGTGCGGCTTACTGATCTGCATGCTCGCGGGCAGCGGAATCGCGACGCGCAATTTGCCGTTCGCGAAGCCAAAGCGCGCTTCGCTGCCCAGCGGCGCGGGTAGGGCTGCGCGCCAGCGGTCAAACCGGGAGT
>JBEEIN010000012.1:0-5961 GCA_041169825.1 Pseudomonadota bacterium | reverse complement strand
GGCGTTGGCGACGACGACGGCGACGAGAATTAATCTCGCAAATATCCCTCTTGCCAAGAGCGGGAGCCGCCACTAGAGGGGCGGCCTCGCTCGACAGGTCGGGCGGGAATGGTGGGCCTCCCAGGGTTCACCGGATGATGGTTACGGGGCCTTAGCTCAGCTGGGAGAGCGCCTGCATGGCATGCAGGAGGTCAGCGGTTCGATCCCGCTAGGCTCCACCATCATTCAAGAGTTTGAGTATCTGAGCGGCAAGCTGGTCGGCGAGGTTTCGCCCACCGGCTTTTTTCGCGTTTCGAGGTTTGTACGTCATGTTCGACAGTCTTTCAGACCGGCTAGGCAGCGTCTTTGACAAGCTGCGCGGGCGCGGTGCGCTGAACGAGGCAGACGTGCGCGAGGCGATGCGCGAAGTGCGAATCGCCCTGCTCGAAGCAGACGTCGCCCTTCCTGTTGTCCGCCGCTTTATCGATTCGGTTACTGAGCAGGCCGTGGGCCAGTCGGTCCTCAAGTCGGTCACGCCGGGTCAGCAGGTCGTCAAGATCGTCAACGACGCGCTGGTTGAGATGCTGGGCGGGGACGATGTTCCGGGCCTCGATCTGGCTGCCACGCCGCCGGTCGTGATCATGATGGTCGGCCTGCAGGGCTCGGGTAAGACCACCACGACTGCCAAGCTGGCCAAGCTGCTCAAGGAAAAGCACGGCAAGAAGGCCATGATGGCCTCGCTCGACGTCAATCGTCCGGCCGCGCAGGAACAGCTCAAGGTGCTGGGTGAGCAGGTCGACGTTGCCACCCTGCCGATCATCGCTGGCCAGCAGCCGGTCGATATCGCCACCCGTGCCCTGCAAGCCGCAAAGCTGCAGGCGATTGACGTTTTGCTGCTCGACACCGCCGGTCGCCTCCACGTCGATCAGCAGCTGATGGACGAGATGCAGGCTGTGGCTGCCATTTCCTCGCCCAAGGAAGTGCTGCTGGTGGTCGATTCGCTGACCGGCCAGGATGCGGTCAACGTTGCGCAGAGCTTTACCGCGCAGGTCCCGCTGACCGGCGTGGTGCTGACCCGGATGGACGGCGATGCCCGCGGCGGTGCGGCGCTGTCGATGCGGGCAGTCACCGGCAAGCCGATCAAATTTGCCGGTACCGGCGAAAAGCTGGATGCACTCGAAACCTTCCAGCCGAGCCGCGTTGCCGGCCGGATCCTGGGTATGGGCGATGTCGTCTCGATCGTCGAGCGTGCCGCTGCCGCGATCGAGGAGGAAGAGGCCGAGCGGATGGCCGCGCGGATGGCCAAGGGTCAGTTCGACATGAACGACCTGCGCCAGCAATTGCGCCAGATGCAGAAGATGGGTGGCTTGGGCGCGCTGGCTGGCATGCTGCCGGGCATGAAGAAGGCCAAGCAGGCGATGGAACAGTCCGGCATGGACGATCGTGTGCTGCTGCGGATGGACGCGATTATCGGTTCGATGACACCGAAAGAGCGGACCCGGCCGGACCTGCTTAACGCCAAGCGCAAGATCCGCATTGCCAATGGTTCGGGGGTCCAGGTTCAGGACGTCAACAAGCTGCTCAAGATGCACCAGGAAATGGAGCGCGCGATGAAGCAGATCAAGAAGATGGGCGGCCTTGCCGGGCTGGGCAAGCTGTTCGGCGGTGGCGGTCTGGGCGCGGCCATGCCGGGTCTTGGTGGCCCGGGCGCGGGGGGTGGTTTGTCACCGAACCTCAACGATTTGCTGAAGAAAAAGTAGTTTCGAATTTTAATCTGATTTGTTTGAAAGGTAATCCAAATGTCTGTTTCTCTGCGTCTTTCGCGTGGTGGTTCGAAGAAGCGCCCGTATTACAAGATCGTTATCGCCAACAGCCGCGCCCCGCGCGACGGCAAGTTCCTTGAGCAGGTTGGCACCTACAACCCGCTGCTCGCCAAGGATGACGAGAACCGCGTTCGTCTGGTCGAAGACCGCGTGAAGTACTGGCTGGGCGTTGGTGCGCAGCCGACCGATCGCGTTGCCCGCCTGCTCGACAAGGCCGGCATCAAGGAGCGCGCGCCGACCAACAACCCGAAGAAGGCTGAGCCGGGCCAGAAGGCCAAGGATCGCGCTGAGGAAAAGGCCGAGAAGGCTCGTGAAGCTGAAGAGGCTGCTGCCGCTGCTGCCGCCGCTCCGGCGGTTGAAGAAGTGGCCGAAGCCCCGGCTGCCGAAGAAGTTGCTGCCGAAGCCCCTGCCGCTGAAGAAGCTGCTGCCGAGGAAGCTCCGGCTGCCGAAGCCAGTGAAGAACAGGCTGAAGGCTAAGTCGTCTTGGCCGGGAACAAGCCTGTCACCCTTGCGGCCATTGCGGGCGCACACGGGGTGACGGGCGAAGTCCGCCTCAAACTGTTTGGTGAAGGCGTGGAATCGCTCAAGCGGTTCCGCGCCTTCAACGATTCAAGCCTGACAGTCTCCAAGCTGCGCGATGATGGCAAAGGCGGCGCAATTGCGCGCTTTGCCGAAGTCACCGATCGCAACGCGGCAGAGGCGCTGCGCGGCACTGTCCTGACCGTGCCCCGGTCGGCGCTGCCGCCGCTGGAAGAGGGCGAATATTACCACGCCGACCTGATCGGCCTGGCTGCCGTTTCGACCGAAGGCGTGGATCTTGGCGAAGTGATTGCAGTCGAAAACTTCGGCGCGGGCGACGTGATCGAAATCAAGCGCCCCAATGGCAAACGTTTCATGGTGCCGATGCGAGTAGAGGCTGTGCCCGAATGGGATGCGGATCGACTGCTCATCACGGCCGGCTTCGCCGAGGAATAGCCCGCGGCCATGCGCCTGGTGCTTGGCCTGATCGTCATGGTTCTGCTGCCCGCGGCCCTGGCCTGGGGTGTCCGCAATGGGATGCGGGTTCTAAGCTCGGATAGCACCCGCAAGCGCCGTGTCGCGATTGCGGCGGGTATCGCCGGGACGATTCCCGTCCTGCTTCCACTTGTTGCGATGATCCGCCGCGGCCTGCCTTATGGCCTGGTCCCGATTGTTGCCCTGCTGATATTGGGGCTGATCATCGCCGTCGCAGTCGGCGTGCCTGTCGCCCTGCGCGCCACCCGAAATGACGTTCCGGCCTAACGCGGCCTGCCCACCAGCTTTTCCAGCTCGCGCGCGAACTGCTTTAGTTCAAAGTTCTGCGGATCATCGTGGGCATCAGGGATTCCGGCATCGACTGTATTGTGCTGCGCCGGGATTAGCCAAGCGCCTGCCCGCGCGCTGGCGTAGACATAAAGCGCGGCCAGCATCCGGTATTGCTCCTTCGTGAACCCGGGCTTCGGTGCGTAGGTCTGGCCGCGGCTGGTTGCCCCCGGCAGGAACCGCCGCGGCTGGACCGTTTCGATATGCACCATCCGCCCGCGTGCTCGCGGGCCAACCACCCGGCTTTCCAGCTTGGTGGCCCGCCATCCTTCCTGGAACTCGTGCCCCGCCCAGATCTGCCCAACGCGGTTCAGGAAGATATGCGCCACCGGCTCACGCGCGAAGGTCTGGTCCATGTAGGGCGTGAAATCGTTGACCTTAAGGTCCTGGTTCAGATGCTTCGGGAATGGTTCGTTCGCATAGAACGGGGTCGAGGTATCGTGGATCACGAAATAGAGCGCCGCTAGCCCTTCGGCGGTGCGGGACATTGGCGCATCGGCCCATTGCCGGGCATAGGTCCGGTAAGGCTCAGGCAAGGCGGCGATTGCTGCGGTCTTCTGCGTGACGCTCGGTCCGTCATCCCGCTCCATCAGATGGCGGATCACCTTGGGCAGCGGCTGGGGCTTGCGGACGGCAAGCAGTTCGATCTTGCGCAAAAGGCAGCTGGCCTGCTCGACCCGGTTGCCCGCAAAGGTCAGCGTTTCGCGACTGAACCGGCATTCGCCGATCTCCTCGGCAGAAGCCGGCGCAGCAAGGAACAACAAGGGCAGGGCAAGCAGTCTTTTCATGTTCCCACTGTTCCCTGCCCGATGCGCGCAGGCAAGAGTCCAATTGCTAAGTGTCAGACGATCTGGGAAAGGCGCGAGCCATGACCTTCGCTGCGACTGTCCTGACCCTTTATCCAGAGATGTTCCCCGGGCCGCTCGGGGTCAGCCTTGCTGGTCGGGCCCGGGAAGAGGGCAAGTGGTCGCTGGATGCGGTGCAAATCCGCGATTTCGCGATCGATAAGCACAAGACGGTTGATGATACGCCCGCCGGGGGCGGGGCCGGGATGTTGCTGCGGGTCGACGTGCTGGCAGCCGCCATCGATCATGCCCGCGCCAGCCAGCCTGACTGTCCGGTGCTTGCCATGACCCCCCGTGGAAAGCCGCTGACCCAGGCCCGCGTGCGCGAACTCGCGGCGGGGCCCGGGGTGACGATCCTGTGCGGCCGATTTGAAGGCTTTGACGAGCGAATCTTCGAAGGACGGCAGGTCGAGGAAGTCTCAATCGGCGATATCATCCTTTCTGGCGGAGAGCCGGCCGCGCTGATGCTGCTAGACGCTTGCATTCGGCTGCTTCCCGGCGTAATGGGCGCCCCTTCGAGTGGGTCCGAGGAATCGTTCGAGAACGGTTTGTTGGAATATCCCCACTATACCCGACCCGCTGAGTGGGAAGGGCGCACGATCCCTGAAGTGCTGCGATCGGGGGATCATGCGAAGATCGCGGGGTGGCGCAAGCTGCAGTCCGAGATCGATACACGGTCACGCAGGCCGGACCTTTGGGAGCTTCATGAGGAAGCTCGGGTCCAGTCTGCCTCTGGCGCGCGGCGAAAAGAGAAGGACTGAGGACCAGTGAACCTGATCCAGCAGATCGAGGCCGAGGAAATCGCCAAGGCCGCCAAGGATATTCCGGAGTTTCGCCCCGGTGACACCGTTCGCGTCGGCGTGAAGGTGATCGAAGGCGATCGTAGCCGCGTGCAGGCCTTTGAAGGCGTCTGCATCGCCCGCGCCAACAAGGGCATCGGCAGCAACTTCACCGTCCGCAAGATGAGCTTCGGTGAAGGCGTGGAACGCGTGTTCCCGCTCTACTCGCCGACGCTCGACAGCATCACCGTCGTCCGCAAGGGCGTGGTGCGTCGTGCGAAGCTCTATTACCTGCGCGGCCGCACCGGCAAGCGCGCTCGCATTGCCGAGCGTCGCGACGTGCGCAGCGACGCCGAGTAAGCGCACCTGCGCTAGGCTCTGGCGCTGCCAGCAAAGCTGTTTAGAGAGGGGCGTCCCGGGCAACCGGGGCGCCCTTTTCGTTGCGTGAGTTTGCTGTGTCGCCAGTTTCCCGATTGCTTGCTGCCTGCGCGTTGGTCGCGCTTAGCCCCGCCACACCGCTCCTCGCCCAAAATTCCGCGGAGAACCCTGTGCCCGCAGCCCAACCGCTGACATTTGAACGCGTCTTCGCCAGTCCCAGCCTGTCGGGCGCGGTGCCGCGGGGCGTGAAGCTCTCCCCCGATGGCCGCTATCTGACACTGCTCCGTAACCGGGCCGATGATCGCGAACGCTATGATCTTTGGGGATTTGACCGGACTACCGGCAAATGGACCATGCTGGTCGATTCCTTGAAGCTCGGATCAGGCAAGGCGCTGTCCGAAGCCGAAAAGATGCAGCGAGAGCGTCTGCGCATCGGCGATCTCAAAGGGATCGTGACCTACGAATGGGCGGCAGACAGCAAGGCGATCCTAGTGCCGCTGGATGGCGATCTGTACCTCGCCCGGCTCGACGGTTCGATCCAGCGCCTGTCCGATACCCCGGATGACGAACTCAACCCGGCGCTGAGCCCGAAGGGCACCTATGTCTCCTTCGTGCGCGGGCGGCGGCTGTGGACCGGCAAGGTGGGCGAGGCCGCCCAGCCGGTCACCCCGGAAGAGCCGTCGGAAACCGTCTATTGGGGCGAGGCGGAGTTCGTTGCGCAAGAGGAAATGGACCGCCACACCGGCTATTGGTGGGCGCCCGACGACAGCCGCATCGCCGTTGAACGGTTTGATGAAGCCGCAGTCGCCGTCGTCA
>JBEEIN010000011.1:0-26708 GCA_041169825.1 Pseudomonadota bacterium | reverse complement strand
CCTGCTGGCCTTTCAGCTTGCCCGGGATCGCGGCAATCCGGTCAAGCAACTGCTCATCGAACAGGAAGTTCTGCCCCAGCGCCTTGGAGGCGAACAGGCCGTGGCGGTTGATGACATCGCGTAAGGGGGGAAGGTTAGCCAAGGTCGGCTCCGGCGCGGCGAGCGGCAATTTCTCCGGCCATGCGGATCGCGGCAATGGTCGCGCCGGGATCTGCGATCCCGCGGCCGGCGATGCCAAAGGCGGTCCCGTGATCCGGGCTCGTCCGCACGATCGGCAGACCAAGGGTGACGTTGACGCCTTGATCAAAGTCCAGTGCCTTAAGTGGTACCAGTGCCTGATCGTGGTACATGCACAGCGCCGCATCATAAGTGGCGCGGGCGCGGGGGGTAAACAGGGCATCGGCTGGGTGCGGGCCGCTGGCATCGATCCCCTCATCCTGAAGCGCCGCGATGGCTGGCGCGATGACGGCGGCGTCCTCATGCCCCATCCGGCCATCTTCACCGGCATGGGGGTTTAGCGCCGCAATCGCGAGGCGGGGCTGTTCGATGCCAAAGTCCCGGGCAAGGGCGCGCGCCACGATCCGGGCCTTACGCAGGATCAGGTCGGTGCTGATCAGGCCGGGTACCGCAGACAGGGCAACGTGGACCGTCAGCGGCACGGTCCGCAGCGTCGGGCCGGCCAGCATCATCACCGCATCGTCACCACCAATCCCGCAGGCGGCGGCCACGAACTCGGTCTGCCCCGGATGCATAAAGCCCACTTCGGCCAGCAGCGACTTGGCGATCGGCGCGGTGACCATGCCCCAACAGTCGCCATTGCGGGTCAACTCGGTCGCTTCGCTCAGCGATGCCAGCGCCAGTTCGGCGCCCGCGCGGCTGGGTGCTCCCGGTGTGTAATCGCCATCGGCGCCAGCCAGAACGGGCAAGACGAACTCGAAGCATTCCAGGGCTTCGGCTGGGTGGAACACTTCGCGGATCGGGACCGAAAGCCCTCGGCTCTGCGCGGCTCCAGCCAGCACTTCTGCGCCTCCGGCGACGACGAACGGCGGCAGTTGTCCCGCGTCACGCGCCGCCCAGGCAGCCGCAATCAGCTCGGGCCCGACCCCCGCCGGATCGCCCAGCGATACGACGAGTGCCCCCTCGCTCATCGCGCGCTCAGTCGTAGTCGATGACGGCGTCGCGCCGCAGGTCGCGCAGATAGGCCTGGGCACGCTTGTTGACGCGCTCGTCCTCGATCTGGCCTTGGATCTGCTCAAAGTTCGGGGCCGTGGCGTCCTTGGGGTCATCGCGACCGCAGAGCATCAGCACGCGGACGCCATCCTGGATCGAGCCGAATGGCGGGGTCACTTCGCCCAGGGTCATGCCCAGAACCAGGTTCTGGAGCGGCCCCGGCAGGTCCCGCGCCTTGATCTGGTCATTGGTGACCACTTCAGCGCCCTGCTGCTGGGCAATCGCGTCAACCGTGCTGCAACCACGGGCCGCGCGCACGGCTTCGGCAAAGCTCTTCGCCTTGGCCGTCGCCTGGGCTTCGGTGGTACCAGGCGCAAAACTGATCGAAAGCTGCTTCAGGCTCAGGATCGCATCGCGCGGGTCCGCTGTCAGGACCTGGCGCTTGTCAATCAGCGCGACAATCGAGAAACCGCCACGGATCTCGATCGGCCCGGCGAGCTGCCCGGTCTGCAGCGCAGTCAGCGCCGTGCCCAGTTCGGCGGGCAACTGGCCAAGACGAACCCAACCAAGATCGCCGCCAACCGAGGCGGTCGAAGCTTCGGAGAACTGACGGGCATAGCCGACGAAGCTGGCGCCACCGCGCAGCTGCTCGACGATGCGGTTAGCGTTTGAGAGAACGGCGTCGCGGTTCTCGGCCGTGGCCGAAAGGAAAATCTCACCAACGCGATATTCTTCGGTGCCCTTGGCGTCCTGCATCCGCTTCAGCACTTCGCGCACTTCGTCATCCGAAACGTTGACGAAAGGCTGAACGTTGCGGCGCAACAGGCGCTGCCACGACAATTCGCCGCGAATCTGCCGCTTCAGCGATGCGGAAGATGATCCGATCTTGGCGAGATAGCTTTCCATTGCCTTCGGGTCCTGGCCGAAATTCTGGCCGGCGATCCGGGCATAGGTCTGGTCGACTTCGCCTTGGTCAACCTCAATCTTCTGGGCGATGGCTTCCTGAATCTGGAGTGTTTCGTCCATCAGGTTGCGCAGGACCTGCAGCTTGAGTCGCTTCACTTCCTCCGGATCGATCTTGCCGCCGCTGGCAGCGACCAAGAGCGCGACGCGCTGGTCAACATCGGTACCGGTGATGATCTCACCATTCACCACCACCGTCGCCTTGCGATAGTTGGGATCGTTCTTTTCAAAGAAGTTCGGATTTTCGGGGAGGGCCAGGCCACCTGCCGACGATGGGGCATTCTGCGCCATCGCTCCACCGGCCAGCACCAAGGCGGCAATGGCGAGCGTATAGCGAAGCGGGCGGCGCGAAATGGACATGCGAGTCACCGTCAGTTCAATCCCCAATAAGGCGCGGAAAAGACTATCCGGCCTGACTTGCCGGAGCAATTGCCGCCGGCTGGCTTAACCCAAGCTGATCAGGCCACCACCATTGCGAGGCCGGATAGCGCGTTTGCATCGCCCCCGCAAATGTCCCGATCAGCGGAATCCAAGGTTACGCACGGCTAAACTAACCTGAAAGGTATTGCCGCGCCGCGCATCGCCAGTCGCAACAAAATCGCGCCGCCAGGTGAGCGCAAGGTCCAGGCAGTCATCCTGGTAAGCCACCCCGATCCGGGTGCGCAGCGCCTGAAAGCCGTCCGTGGTCAGGGTCGGGTCTTCCTTGGCGCCGGTCAGGTTGAACACGCCAGACCCGAACAGCGACCAATAGCGGGCGAATGCCACGCGCCCGGCCACGCGCAGTTCCTCGCGATCCTTCAGGTCTTCGGCAATGGCGGAAATGTCGCGGTTCAGGCGAAGATAGCCGATCTCGGCATAGGTCCGTTCGCTGCCGATCGCGGCGTCAATTTCATTGCGCCGCACCGCGAAGTTGTCTTTGTCGAACCGGAAGCGGTGGGTGAAGCGGACGAAGTCCTTGAACCGGACGTCGGTGCGGCCAACGATATCGGAAACGCGGCTGGTCAGGCCCGTGCCATCCGGGAACAAGGTCGGCTTGCTGGTCAAGCGATAGGACTGGCCGATCGTGGTCGAAACGCGCCAATCGGGCTTTTCCCACTGCCAGTCGAAGCCAAAGGTGAAACGCACCCCGTCTTCGATCCGGTCATAGCCGGGAAACCGATTGAGCGCGAACAGGTTCGAATCCTCAAGGTCGATCGCCCGGGCATCTTCGTTGGGGATCGCCAGATTGCGCAGCTCGGGGCTGGCGACAACCTGCAGGCGCGGGGTCAGGACCTGCGCGCCGCCCAGGAATTCGCCCAGCAAGGGCCACTTCACGTCGACTGCCGCAGTAGCTAGTCCACGGGTCTGCCAACCCGGATTGCCGCGATAGACTGCGGTCGCGGTCAGGCTGTTCTCATCTGAATTGTAAACATCGCCGCGGGCCAGGGTGGTAAAGGTCACTTCCTGGCCCAGGCCGGTTATCCGGCGCAGGTCCCAGCGGGCAGAAGCAAAGGCGCGCTGGGTATCCTGCCCGTGGGTGCGGGTGATCGCCAGCGAATTGGCCTGGAATTCGATTTTTCCACCCAGCAACGGGTCGCTCAACCGCCGGCGATAGTCGATTACCGGCAGGGCAATCGGCACCTGGCCCTGGGCATCGCCAACCCGCAGCGTCTGGGTGGCCCAGCCGGCGATCGAAAGATACGAATTGGGGTCAATCCGCTCGACCTCGATCATGCTGCGCAGCCGGTCGTCGCGGCTGATGTCATAGCGCCGCAGGAAGGTGCGGTCAGAAGCAACCCGGCCCGAAGCCGAGATCGACCAGTTGGGGGAAAGCTGGAACCGGCCGTTACCGCCCAGATAGCCGCGAAAGTCCCGCTGGCTGCCCACTGGTTCGCCGCCAATCGGAATGCGGGAAGAGCGGGTGGCATAGCCCGTCAGCTGATAGGCCCCCTTGCTGGTCAACTGGCGGTACTGGGCAGAGATCATGGGCAGGGCCGCGGTATAAACATAGCCCGTCAGCGACAGGTCGCGGTTATTGCCCAGCCGCTTGTAATAGGACTGCGAGAATTCAACGCCATTGGAAGCCGAAAGACGGACATCGGGGATCAGGAAGCCAGAGATTGGCCTGCCATCGCTGGCCAGCATCAGGCCGGGCAGGGGTAGCAGCCGCGCTCCGAACAGTTCCAGCCGGGCACCGATGAAGCGGATCAGCTTTTTGGTGTCATCATAGGTGACGCGCTTGGCGGTGATCCGCCAGCTGGGCTTGACCGGGCACCCGGTGTTGTCTTCCACGGCGCAGGCCGAATAGACCGCGTTGGACAGGACCAGCCCACCATCCGGCGCGCGCTTGCCATTGGCTGCCGCCAATCGTCCGCCTTCGCGCAAAGCCAGCAGCATGTTTTGCATCGCGCCGGCGCGCAGGTCATCGTCCAGCATCACCGAATCGGCGAACAGCTGGTTCCCGTCGGCATCGACCAGGCGGATGTTGCCCGTTGCCTCAACTTCGCCGGTCTTGCGGTTCCAGACCACCTTGTCGGCGCGAACCGACTGGCTGTTGCGGCGCATCACGACATTGCCAAAGACCGTGACACTGTCCGATGCGTCGTCATAGCTGATGCCGTCTGCGGCAAAGCCAACCGGGGCTTCGGCCGCAGTTTCGGCAGGCGATGGCGCAGCCGCATCCTGCGCCTGTGCAGCCCCTGCACAGGCCAGCAGGGCAAGCGCCAAGCCGCCGGATTTCCAGCAGCCAGAGGCAATCGTGGGGCAGAGCGGCCGGAGCCGCGCGGGGTGACGCATGGCTTGCCTATCGCACCGCCCGCGCCTAACTGCAATCCACGCTAACCAAGGTCGATCCACTATTGGGCTCGGCCCGACGCAGGTCCAGTTTTCCCCGGAGCTATCATGCAGATCGAATTCGTCGCCGGCCCGCTTGCCGCCAACACCTCGCCCCTTGCCCGCATTGTTGACCAGGCCGCCCTGCCGGGCGATCTTGATCCGGTGCTGGTGGAAAGCGCCCGCGCCGCCCGCTTTACCGGCAAGGCTGGCCAGGCGCATGAAGGCTTCCTGGATCGCGATGGCTCGGTTGTGCGCATCGCCCTGGCCGGCGCGGGTGAACCGGGTGCAAAGGATCGTCCGGCCGCGCTCGAACGCGCTGGCGCGGCGCTGACGGCAAAGTTCCTGACCTCGGGCGAGGGTAAGCTGACGCTCGATTTCACGGGCACCAAGCTCTCGGCCAGCGATGTCGCTTCGGTCCTGCTCGGTGCCCGCCTGCGCGCCTGGCGCTATGACATCTATCGCACCAAGCTGAGCGAGGACCAGAAGCCCAGCCTCAAGACCCTGCAGGTTGTTGGTGCGCCCGAGGGTGCCGAAGCCGCCTGGGCAATCGAATCCGCACTGGCTGAGGGTGTTGAGTTCACCCGCGAACTGGTGACCGAACCCGCCAATGTTATTTACCCCGCCACCTTCGTCGCCCGTGCCAAGGAACGCCTGGCCGGGACCGGCGTGAATGTCCGTGTGCTGGGGCGGGACGAAATGGCCGCGCTCGGCATGGGCGCGCTGCTCGGCGTGGCGCAGGGCTCGGTGCGCGAACCGCAGCTACTGGTCATGGAATGGAACGGCGGCCCGGCGGGCGGCAAGCCCACGGCCTTCGTCGGCAAGGGCGTGACCTTTGACACCGGCGGGATCAGCCTCAAGCCGCCGGCCGGGATGGAAGACATGAAGTGGGACATGGGCGGCGCCGGTGCGGTCGCCGGGGCCATGCTGGCCCTGGCCAAGCGCAAGGCCAAGGCCAATGTCGTCGGTATCTGCGGGCTGGTGGAAAACATGCCCGATGGCAATGCCCAGCGCCCGGGTGACGTGGTCACCACCATGTCGGGCCAGACGGTCGAAGTGATCAACACCGATGCCGAAGGCCGTCTGGTGCTGTGCGATGCGATCACCTGGACCCAGAAGGAATTCGCCCCCAGCGCGGTGATCGACCTTGCCACGCTGACCGGGGCGATGATCATTTCGCTGGGTCACGAATATGGCGGCCTGTTCTCGAACGACGATACCCTGGCCGGCCAGCTGCTCGCCGCGGGTGAGGCTGCGGGCGACAAGCTGTGGCGCCAGCCGATGGGCCCGGCCTATGACAAGCTGATCGACAGCCCGATTGCCGACATGAAGAATGTCGGCCCGCGCGAAGGTGGCTCGATCACCGCCGCGCAGTTCCTGCTGCGCTATGTCGAAAAGGGCACGCCCTGGGCGCACCTCGACATTGCCGGCATGGTCTGGGCCAACAAGCCCGGACAGACCTGGGACAAGGGCGCAACCGGCTATGGCGTGCGGGTGCTCGATCGCTTCGTGCGCGATAATCTGGAAGGCTGAATCATGCCGCGGATGCGGCGCAAGGCGGACCTGCCCAGCAAGATTTGCGCCGCCTGCGGCCTGAGCTTTGCCTGGCGCAAGAAGTGGGAGCGCGATTGGGACAACGTGAAATACTGTTCCGATCGCTGCCGCCGCTCTAAGGGTGCTGCCTGATGCAGGTCGATTTCTATCAGCTGAGCCGCGATCCGGCCGAAGCCGTGGTGCCCTTGCTGGCGCGCAACACGCTCAAGGCGGGGCAGCGGCTGCTGGTGGTCTCCGCCGATGATGACCTGACCGGGCGGATCAGCGAACGGCTCTGGGCCGGGGCTGAAAGCTTCCTGGCCCACGGGCTGTCCGGCGGGCCGCACGATGCCCGCCAGCCGATCCTGCTCGCCGATGTGCCCGAACCGGCCAACGGGGCGAGGTTCATCATCCTGGCCGATGGCACCTGGCAGGATGCCGCCCTCGGCTTTGACCGGGCCTTCCTGTTATTCGACGGGGCGACCATAGAGGATGCCCGGGCCACCTGGCGCGGGCTTGACGGGCGCGATGGGGTGGAGCGGCGTTACTGGCGCCAGGAAGAGAACGGGAAGTGGGTGCAAGCCGCTTGATATAGCGGCAAAAACCCCGGCACCTTGCGGCGCAGCATTTTCCCGGCTAGGGGCGCGCCATCTCTCCACACATAACAAAATCGCAAGGACGAACATCATGGCGGTTACCCGCACCTTTTCGATCATCAAGCCCGACGCGACCCGCCGCAATCTGACCGGCGCCGTCACCAAGATGCTGGAAGAAGCCGGCCTGCGCGTCGTCGCTTCGAAGCGCATCCACATGACCCGCGAACAGGCCGAAGGCTTCTACGCGGTCCACAAGGAACGCCCCTTCTTCGGCGAACTGTGCGATTTCATGATGAGCGAGCCGGTTGTCGTTCAGGTTCTGGAAGGTGAAGATGCCGTGGCCCGCAACCGCGAAGTGATGGGCGCCACCAACCCGGCTGACGCTGCCGAAGGCACCATCCGCAAGACCCATGCTCTGTCGATCGGTGAAAACACCGTCCACGGTTCGGACTCGGATGAAAATGCGGCGATCGAAATCGCCTTCTTCTTCAAGCCGGAAGAAATCGTCGGCTAAGCCTTGCGCTTACCGCTCGAAAAGCGGCCGCCGGAGCGATCCGGCGGCCCTTTTTCTTTGCCCTTTTGATGCAGCGCAAGGCGCAGGGGCATGGGGGCGGCGAAGCTCTCTGCAATCAAGCAGAGGAGACATCATGTCCAATACCCCGCACCAGCTCGGCGACGAGTTTCCCAATGACCACGCCTTGCTGCACAAGTTGAAGCTGGAAAACGCCCACTTCGTTACGCTGGCCGACCGCTATCAAGCCATCAATGGTGAGATCCACCGGATCGAGGCCGGGGTTGAGAACACCTCGGACGAATATGCCGAAAGCCTGAAGAAGCAGCGCCTGGCCCTGATCGATGAGATCGCAGCGATCATGGCGAGGGCCAAGGCAGCCGCGTAATCAGCATCCCGTCATCCCTGCTTTCGCGGGGATGACGAGTTGTGGTAGCGATCTTCCAAAGAGGAGATCTGCGATGAAAGGTATGGGCGGCGACGGGGGCGAGGATTGCCCGTTCCAGTTCAATTTCGATCCCGCCACCTTCAAGGTTGGCGATACGGTCAGTTACCGCGTGAGCTCGATGGAGGATTGGCCCTTCGTCGGCACCCTGCTGGAGGTTCACGCCGATCACGTGGTGATCAGCCCCGGTCCGTCCGAGCCCGATGCCCGCTATAAGGCCACGCGTGAAAGCCGGCCGATGGTCGACGGCAGCGAGATTTAGAACGCGTCCGCCGCGTCGATCAGGCCGGTCAGCTTCTTTGGCGCCACGCTGCGCCACGACCGGGCGAGCCATTCGCCAATTTCGTCCCAGTCGTTGCGGCCCAAGTCGAGCCGCATCGCGATCCAGCCATCGCCGAAATAGGCCGGGCGATAATAGCGTTCGGGATCGTTTTCGATCAGCTGGGCCTGCTCGTCGACGCCGCTGATCTTGACCAAGAGCGCGGTCTTGCCAGCGCCGTGGTGGTCGAGGCTGACATAGGCGAACTTCTTGCCCTTCACCACGCCGAAGCAGGGCATGCCGTGGCTCACCACCTCGTCGGCCTCGGGCAAGGCCATCGCCCGCTCGCGGACCTGCGCGACAAGGTGCTCTGGCGAAGTCTCGCGACTGACCAGTGCGGCCAGGCAACGCGAATAGAGCTGGTGTTCCGCGATCAGCACCCGCGCCGCCAGGCTATCGCCGGTATCGCCGGGCACGATCGCCACCGGGATCTGGCCCAGCACGGGGCCATCGTCGAGCTCGGCCGTCACCAGATGGACGGTGCAGCCGCCATGGCTCTCCCCAGCCTCGATCGCGCGTTCGTGGGTGTGCAGGCCCTTGTACTTGGGCAGCAGGCTGGGGTGGATGTTGACCATCCGGCCTTCCCAGCCGCTGACAAATTCCGGCGTGAGGATCCGCATGTAACCGGCTAGGGCGACATATTGCGCGCCGCTGGCCCGGATCGCGGCATCCATCGCCATGTCGTGATCGAGCCGCTCCATGCCCTTGTGGGGCAGGGCAAAGGTCGGCAAACCTTCGGCTGCGGCCAGTTTCAGCCCACCCGCGTCCGGCTTGTTCGATGCGACCAGCACGATTTCATAGGGGCAATCGTCGGCGCGGCTGGCGTAAAGCAGCGCCGCCATATTGGTGCCGCTGCCCGAAATCAGGACGGCGACTTTGGCCCGTTCAGGCAAGGTGGACCGCTTCCCAAGCCGCGCGGGCCGACCAGGCCTCGGCGCTGCCTTGCACGGTGCAGCCGCGCTCACCCGGTTCAATCGCGCCGATCACGTGGACGGTTTCGCCCGCCGCCTGCAGGTCAGCGATCAGCCCGGCAACGTCGTCCGCCGCCACGGCCAAGACCATGCCGATCCCGCAGTTGAAGGTCCGCGCCATTTCCTCGGGCTCGATATTGCCCTGGGCTTGCAGGAAGGCCATCAGCCGCGGCTGTTCCCAGGCATCGGCATCGATCCGGGCGTGCAGTCCCTTGGGCAGGACGCGCGGCACATTTTCCAGCAGCCCGCCGCCGGTGATGTGGGCCAGGGCGTGAATCTTGCCGCCACGGATCAGCGGCAACAGGCTCTTCACATAAATCCGGGTCGGCTCGATCAGATGATCGATCAGCAGGCGGTCCGCATCAAACAGGGCGGGGCGGTCCAGCTTCCAGCCCTTGTCCGCAGCCAGCCGGCGGACCAGCGAATAGCCGTTGGAATGGACGCCTGACGAGGCCAGGCCCAGCAGCACGTCGCCTGCGGCAACCTTGTCACCGGTCAGCTGCTCACCGCGCTCCACCGCGCCGACGCAGAAACCGGCCAGGTCATAGTCACCCGCGGCGTACATCCCCGGCATTTCGGCCGTTTCGCCGCCAATCAGCGCGCAGCCGGCCAGCTTGCAGCCCTCGGCAATTCCGGCCACCACGCGCTCGGCCACGCCGTTTTCCAGCTTGCCGGTGGCAAAATAGTCCAGGAAGAACAGCGGCTCCGCGCCCTGTACGATCAGATCGTTGACGCACATGGCAACCAGGTCTTCGCCGATCCGGTCATGCCGATCGTGGTCGATCGCCAGTTTGACCTTGGTGCCGACGCCGTCATTGGCCGCCACCAGCAGCGGATCCTTGTACCCCGCGGCCTTGGGATCAAAGAAGCCGCCAAAGCCGCCCAGCTCGGCATCCGCGCCCGGCCGGGCGGTCGCTTTCGCCAGCGGACCGATCGCCTTGACCAGCGCATTTCCCGCCGCGATCGAGACGCCGGCTGTTTCGTAAGTGTAGGACTTTTCCGCCATGATCGCCGCCTAACGCTTTCCGGCTTGGATTTCCATGAGCGATTGGGCAAAAGGCGCACGGTTTTCCCCGATGGCTGTTGCAACAACCCCTTCCTTACCGCGCCGCTGGCGTCCCGGCCCCGCCACCGCGCTGGCGGGCGGCCTGACCCTGTCGCTGTTGCTGGCCCTGGCCGTTATCGGTCCGGAGCGGCTCATCGCCCAGATCGAAGGGGATCGCGGGATCATCCCGGTGGCTTCCTCATCGGACATCGCGATCAGCGGCATTCAGGTTGAGACCACCGGCAATTCGCCCGAAGACGCGCGCCTCAACGGCTGGCGCGAGGCGCAGAAGCTGGCCTGGGCCAAGGCCGGAGGTCCGGCGATGGATGTTGGCGTGATCGAAAGCATGGTTTCGGCCGTGATTGTTGAGCGCGAACAGATAGGTCCGCGGCGCTACATCGCCACGCTGGGCGTGGTGTTCGATCGCGCTCGCGCCGGGCAGTATATCGGCGGCAAGGGTGGCCCCGGTCGCCAGTCGGCGCCGCTGCTGGTGATCCCGGTGCTGCGCTCGGGCGGGGTCAGTCAGGTCTTCGAAGTGCGTGGCGCATGGCAGGCAGCCTGGGCTTCGTTCAACGCCGGGGGCAGCCCGATCGATTATGTGCGGCCCAGCGGCGCCGGTGGCGATTCGCTGCTGCTGACCGCTGGCCAGCCGCAGCGCCGCAGCCGTGCCTGGTGGCGCAATGTGCTCGATCAGTTCAACGCGGCCGATGTGATCGTGCCCGAAGCGCGGCTCGAACGGCAATGGCCGGGCGGGCCGGTGCGTGGCACCTTCACCGCGCGTTATGGCCCGGACAACCGCTTCCTCGAGAGCTTCGCGTTGACCGCCAATGATGAAGCCGGCGTTCCCGCCATGCTTGCCAATGCAGTGCAGCGGATCGATGCGATCTATGCGCGTGCCTTGGCAGAGGGGCTGCTCAAGCCGGATGCCACGCTCACCAACAGCGGCCAGATGGATGCCGGTCTGGCCGCGCTAGTTGAAGCGGCCCGGCGTGCCGAACAGAACGCCGCCGTAGCCAGCGATGGCACCGCCGGGCAGGGCGGGCCGGGCGCTGCACCGGCGGCACCGCTGGTGCTCTCGACCTTCACCGTCCAGTTCGCTTCGCCCGATGCCGGTGCCGTTGATGCTGCCTTGGCAGCGGTTCGCGGCGCGCCCGGGGTTCAGGGAGCGGCGACCACCAGTCTCGCCATGGGCGGCACTTCGGTCATGCGAGTGACCTCGGCAAGCGACATCGGCGCCCTTGCCGATGCTCTGCGCGCCCGCGGCTGGCGCGTCACGGTGGGGGCGAACGCCCTGTCGATCCGGCGCTGATGAGCCAGATCGCGCTGCCATTGCCCGCCGGAGGGGTGGGGCCGCGCCGCATTGTCGTTGGCAATGCCAATGCCACCGTGCTCGAGGCCTGCTCCGTGGCTGCAACCTGGCCGTTCCGCACTGCGATCCTGGCGGGTCCGCCGCGCTCTGGCAAATCGCTGATCGCGCAGTGGTTCGCGGATTCAGCGGCGGGCGAGGCGATCGACGATGCCGACCGGATCGATGAGACCGAACTGTTCCATCGCTGGAACCGGGCGCAGGAAAGCGGCACGCCCCTGCTGCTGGTTCGCAGTGCCACCCCGGAAGGCTGGCAGATTGCGCTGCCGGACCTGCGTTCGCGGTTGGGGGCGGCGCTCCAGCTTGAAATCGGCGCGCCCGACGATGCCATGCTGGCCGAACTGATCGCGGTCCATGCCGAACAGCGCGGCCTCGCGCTGGGGCTCGATGCTGCGGCTTATCTTGTGCCACGGATTGAGCGCACCCACATGGGGGTGGAGCGGGTTGTCGCTGCGATCGACCGGCTCAGCCTGGAACGCAAGGCGCCGCCGGGTCCAGCCGTGTGGCGCGCCGCGCTTGAGGTGGTCCTAGGGCCGGATGAGCCGCGCTTGCTTTGAAGCGGTTCCTATGGGACAATTCGCGGTCGATGGGGACTGTTATGCCGGGACGTTTCTTAGCCTATCTGGATTCAATCCAGGCTCGTGATCCGGCCGTCCGCTCGCGGTGGGAAATCCTCTTGTACCCTGGCGTCTGGGCACTGGGCTTGCATCGGGTGGCGCATGCGCTGTTCAGTGCGCGTCTCTACCTGCTGGCCCGCTTGGTGAACCATTTCAGCCGCTTTATGACTGCGATCGACATTCACCCCGGGGCGAAGATCGGGCGCAACTTTTTTATCGATCACGGCTTTGTTGTGATCGGCGAAACGGCGGAAATCGGGGACAATGTCACCATGTACCAGGGCTCGACCCTGGGCGGCACCAACCCCACCAACGGGGTCGGCGGCAAACGCCACCCGACACTGGGTGATGACGTAATCGTAAGCCTTGGCGCCGCGATCCTTGGGCCGATTTACGTCGGCAATGGGGCCCGGATCGGGGCCAATGCCGTGGTCACCAAGGACGTGCCCGAAGGCGCGACCATGCTGGGCATTCCGGCCAAGCCAACCCCGGTCGAAGTGCGGCCTGAAACGCAGTCTTTCGTGCCCTATGGCACGCCCTGCAGCGAACGCTTTGACCCGGCCACCCAAAAGCTGGAAATCCTGCAGTGCGAGATTGAAACGCTGCAAAAGCGGGTCGCACAACTGCTTGAAGAGCGCGAAGCCGCCAGCAAGCAAGGCGGCGGCCGCAAGCAGGGTGGCGCTGCTTGAGCGCAGTCGTCACGCCCTTTCCGCTCCAGGCCGCGCGATTGGCGCAAGTCGGGTTTGAGCGGGACGAACTGCAACGCATCCTTGATCTTTACGGCCGCATGGTCGCAGCCGGCCTATGGCGCGATTATGCGATGGATTTTGGCAAGGACGCCGCCAGTTTCTGCGGCTTTCGGCGCGCTGCTGAACGGCCCGAGGCGCGGATCGAAAAGCGCCCGGCGCTGCGCGCCAAGCAGGGCATGTGGACGCTCTATGGCGAAGGCGGGCAGATCCTGAAACGCGGGCACGAACTGTCGGGCGTGCTGTTCCCGCTTGAGCGCCGCTTGCTCAAGGTGGTTGAGGACTGACCTATCGCAGTCGGCGGGAGAGACAGGCTCTCCCGCCCGCCCGCCAGGTCAAGCCGTTGCCGGCAGTCGCCCGCGCCACAGGTCGGGCAGCGGCGATACCACCGCGCGGCGGATCGGACCCCAGAAGGCCGAGAGCGTCAGCAGGGCCGAGCCGATGACCAGGCCGGTCAGCGCCACGTTGAGCTCCACCATCCCGAACTGGCGGAACAGCAGGGTCATGGCGGTCAGGACATAGGCCAGTGCCGAAACCAGCAGCGCGCGCCGGTCAACCGCCAGGGCGACCAGGCCAAGCAAAATGTAGATCACAACGACCCCAAGCGCGGCCAGTGCGCTGATATTCTGGCCTTCGGTCACGCCCAGCACATGGAACAGCGGGTGCGCAATCATCGGAGCGGCTAGCAGATGCAGCCAGAAGGCAACGTCGCTACGGCGGGTTTCGCGGGCGCGATCTGACATGTCCCAGCGCATCGCAAAGCCGAAGACGATCAGGCCAGCCCCGAACAGCAGCCAGAGCAGGGCGTTCTCCATGCCGTCGCGCCCAACCATTGGCTCGATTGCCGCCATGATCAGCGCGACAGCCATGGCGGCCAGCGCGGCGGTTCCTGCCGCAACGGTAATCGGTACCATGAAGCGTCGCCAGTGCAGCAGCGAGGCGCCGCCAGCGAGCAAGGCGATTCCTGCGCCGATCAGAGCCGCAGTCTGATCGCTGAAGTGGGGGCTGGAAGCCTCGATCAGTTCAATCGGTACCGCAACGACACCGCCCACAAAGGCCAGCAGCAGCACAATCGAGGGCAGGGCCATCCGGCGCTTGCGGGTAAAGAATTCGGCCATGGCCCATGCGGCAGCCGCAACCAGCAGGCCGCCGGCTCCTGTGGCAATGGCGCTGCCGATCCCGGCACAGGCCACCAGCAACAGCACCGCTGCAATGGTTACAAAGATATCGTTGAAGCCGGTGAGGAGGCGAAAGTGCTCTTCATCCGCTACCGGCGCGTTCCGCATTCCGTTGGCATGATCGCGCAGCGCCTGTGCCGCCTCATGGCTAATCGCGCCGGCGCTGACCGCCGATTGCAGTTCGGCTTCGCTATACATCGCGCATCCTCCACCTGTTGTTAGTGGAAGATGCGCGATGTGTATTAGTGTGTCAATACAGTATGGGCTGGATCAGCCCAGGCCGCCGATCTTGGCGAGGGCAGCCATCACAACCTGGCTCTGTTCGCCACCCGACTGGGGCACGATTTCACCGGTGCGGTCGATGATCTGATCCCAGTGCGCGGCGATCCCTTCCGGCGTGCGCTCATCGGCTGGCAGGGCGACACCCGGCGTCAGGGTGACGTAAGCGGCGTGATAGGCGCCTGCGCCGGCACCGCAGATCATGTTGGTCGGGGCATCCTCGCTGACCAGATAGAGCGCCATCGGGGCGACGTTCTCGGGCTTCAGCGCGTTGAACAGGGCTTCGGGCATGCCCAGGTCTTCGGTCATGCGGGTTCCGGCCACCGGGGCCAGGGTGTTGATGCGGACGTTGTACTTGGCGCCTTCCAGCGCCAGCGTCTTGGTGAAGCCGGCCAGACCCAGCTTGGCCGCGCCATAGTTGGCCTGACCAAAGTTGCCGAACAGACCGGTGCTGCTGGCGGTCATCAGAATGCGGCCATAGGCCTGTTCGCGCATCAGGTCCCACACCGCCTTGGTGCAGTTGGCCGAACCGTTCAGGTGCACGTCCACCACCAGCTTCCAGTCATCCATGGTCATCTTGGCGAAGCTCTTGTCGCGCAGGATGCCGGCATTGTTGATCAGGATGTGCACGCCGCCCCAGGCCTCCTTGGCCTTGGCAACCATTTCTTCCATCTGGGCATATTCGGTGACCGAGCCGCCGTTCGACATGGCTTCGCCGCCCATGGCCTTGATCTCTTCAACCACCTTGAGCGCGGCATCGGAATGGCCCGTGCCATCGCGGCTGCCGCCGAGGTCATTGACGACGACCTTCGCGCCACGCTTGGCCAGTTCGAGGGCATAGGAACGGCCCAGGCCGCCGCCGGCGCCGGTAACGATCGCAACACGGTCCTTGAAAGAAATGGTCATTGGCTTAGCTCCAAGAAAAGGGTGATCCCGCTGGGGAAGCGGAAGCTGCACTGGCACGGCTGGCGGCGGCTTTCAACAGGGTAGAAGGCCGGTGCGCTTGCCGTAACGGAACCCTGCGCTCAGGTGTCAAATTAATGTCATTTAGGGGTCCTAGATAGGTCCGCGAATCGAAACAAAATTGTCATGAGGGACCTGCAAATGAACACGGGAACGCGCATTTCCGCCATCGCTGTGGCCGTATCACTGGGCTGGGCCAGCCCGGCCTTGGCTGGAGCCAAGGAAGACGCTGCAATGCGTCAGGAAATCGCCGCAATGCGCGCCCAGATGCAGACCCTGGCGGCCCGGGTGGATAGCCTTGAAGGGCAGCTGGATAGCGCCAAGGCCCGCGCGGAAAGCGCCGAAGCCCGCGCTTCCGCTGCCATAGCACAGGCCGAAGCGGCGAAGGCCGCGATCCCGGCGGTTACGACGACAGCCAAACCGGCGACGGACGTGACCTGGGATGGTGCGCCCAGGTTGGCGACCAAGGACGGCTTCAGCTTCAAGCCGCGCGGGCGGATGCAGCTTGATATGGCCGGAGTTGACGCCCCTGCCGGGATTGCTGGCCAGTCGAGCCTGGGCATCGCGACCGAATTTCGCCGGGTTTACCTGGGTGCTGACGGCACCATTCCGGGCGGCTTTGGCTATCGGGTTGAGGCGGAACTTGCCAACGGAAATGTCGATCTGACCGATGTTTACCTGAGCTGGAAGGCCAATCCCAAGCTCACCATCACTGTGGGTCAGCACAAGCCGTTCCAGAGCATGGATGACATGACCTCTGACCTGTTTACCAGCAACCTTGAACGCGCCTCGTTCAACACCGCATTCGGGTTTGAACGGCGCATTGGCCTTTCCGCAACCTACACCGGAAAGAACCTGCTGGTTCAGGGCGGAGTGTTCACCGACAATGCCGCCGACCTGAGTGTCGATAGCAACAACAGCTACAGCGTCGATGGCCGGATCGTCTTCATGCCCAAGCTGGGCAAGGGGCAGTTGCACCTCGGTGGATCCGTGCACCTGCGCGATTTCAACGATGGCCAGACCAGCACCCGTTATCGCGCGCGGCCGTTTGTGCACACCACCGACCTGCGGCTGGTGAACACCGGGAATATCGCCGCGACGGGCGAGAACGGATATGGGCTGGAAGCGGCCTATATCAATGGCCGGTTCCACGCGACGGCTGAGAGCAGCTGGATGACGGCGCGCCGCCCGGGCCTCGCGGATCCGACATTCAACGGCGGCTACGCGGAAGTGGGTTATTTGCTGACCGACGATACCACCGCGTACAAGGCGGGTGCCTATGATCGCATCCGGCCCAAGCAGGCGCTGGGCAAGGGCGGGATCGGTGCGATCCAGCTGAACCTGCGCTACGATTGGCTGGACTTGAACGATGGCGGGATCGTTGGCGGTCGTCAGCAGATCGGCAGCCTGGGCTTGGTCTGGATGCCGACCGACTATGTCCGGTTCCTGGCGAGCTACGGCCACATCTGGTTGAATGATGCCGCCCTGCCGGCCGCCGGAGACCGCAGCTACACCGCTGACAGCCTGGGCCTGCGCGCCCAGTTCGATTTCTAAAGCGCGGCAAGCGCCGGGATCAGGGCGTCGAAGTGGTCAATCACCGCATCGGCGCCCAGGTCGTACACCGGCAAGTCGTTAAAGCCAAAGCTTACCGCGACACAGGGTAACCCGGCCGCGCGGGCTGCGCCGGTATCGAAGGTTGTATCGCCGACATAGGCAGCCGGACCGCCACCGGACTGCGCGACCATGGCCTGCAGAGCGTCCGGTGCGGGTTTCAGCGGATAGCCGCCGCCACCGCCGATTACGCAGGCGAAGCGATCGAGCAGGCCCAGCTCACCCAGCAGTTTGACCGCCAGATGCTGCGGCTTGTTGGTGACCATCGCGATCCGGATGCCGCGTTCGTCCAAGCTGTCGAGCATGGCAGCCCCGCCCGGGTAGAGCGCGGTGTGAACCGCGATGTTGGCTTCGTAATGGGCCAGCAACACTTGCCGAAGACCCTCAAAATCGATCCCTTCTTCTCCGCCCGTCAAGGTCAGGGCACGCCGAAGCATGAGCGCCGATCCGCCGCCGATCAGGTTGCTGACCTCGCTCTCCGGCACGGTTGGGCGACCGATTGTGGTCAGGGCATGATTGAGCGCCGCCCCAAGATCGCGCGAGGTGTCGAGCAGGGTTCCGTCAAGGTCGAAGCCAACTGTGGCAAAGCGGACTGTGGTCATCGCCCGCCCCGTGGCGCAGCCCGCTGGAATCGGCAAGCATTTGGTGGCATGGCAGCGCTATGAGCCAGCCACTTGCCGTCATCGTCCTTGCCGCGGGCAAGGGAACCCGCATGAAAAGCGACCTGCACAAGGTGCTGCACCCAATCGCCGGTCATCCGATGTTGATGCACCTGCTTGGTTCGATTGGCGAGGTTGGGGTGGCGCGAACCGTGATCGTTGCGGGCGATCGCCGCGAACAGATTGAGGCGGCGCTGGCCGGAACCGGATCGGAAGTGGTGGTTCAGGAACCGCAGCTCGGCACGGCTCATGCCGCGTTGCAGGCCAAGGCCGCGCTGGCCGATTTCGAAGGGCTGGTGCTGGTCTGTTTTGGCGATGTCCCGTTTCTGACTGCCGCAACGGTGCGGCGGCTCTGCGATGCCTTGTCATCTGGTGCCAAGGTGGCCGTGCTGGGCTTCCGCCCCGATGACACCGCCGCCTACGGCCGGATTATCGCCGATCCGGATGGCGCGGTCCGCAAGATGGTGGAGCACAAGGATGCGAGCCACGAGGAGCGCGCGGTCAACCTCTGCAATTCCGGCGTGATCGTGGCCCACAGCCAGGACATGTGGCGCCTGCTCGAAGCGGTCGGCAACGATAATGCGGCGGGTGAATACTACCTGCCCGATGTCGCCACCAATGCTATTGCCGAAGGCGCGCGGGTCGTGGTCGTCGAGACCGACGAGGCCGAAGTCATGGGCATCAACAGCCGTGCCGAACTGGCCGAGGCGGAAAGCCGCTGGCAGCAGCGCCGCCGCCGCCAGGCGATGGATGATGGCGCCTCGCTGATTGCGCCCGAAACGGTCTGGTTCGCCTGGGATACCAGGCTTGGTCGCGACGTGCTGGTTGAACCCAATGTGGTGTTTGGCCCCGGCGTTACCGTGGCCGATGGCGTGAAGATCCGCGGCTTCTGTCATATCGAAGGCGCCAGCCTTGCCACCGGGGTTGAAGTTGGCCCCTACGCCCGCCTGCGCCCCGGTGCGGTGCTGGAGGAAAAGGCCAAGGTCGGCAACTTTGTCGAGGTCAAGAAAGCCGTGCTGGGCAAGGGGGCCAAGGCCAACCACCTGTCCTATATCGGCGACGCCGAGGTCGGGGCGGGAGCGAACATCGGCGCAGGCACGATCACCTGCAATTACGATGGCTATTTCAAGTACAAGACCGTGATCGGGGAGCGTGCGTTCATCGGCTCGAACTCCGCGCTGGTCGCACCAGTCAAGATCGGCGCTGATGCCATTGTGGCTGCCGGCAGCGCTGTAACGCGCGACGTGATGGATGGCGAATTGCGGATCGTGCGCGGCGAACAACTCGTCAAGCCGGGCTGGGCTGACCGCTTCCATGATGCGATGAAGAAAAAGAAGGCTGAGAAAAAGGGATGAGCGCGACTAGGCACATCGCCCAGATCAATGTCGCGCGGTTCCGCGTGCCCAAGGATGATCCAGCCAATGGCGATTTCATGGCCGCGCTGGATCACGTCAACGCCATGGCTGAGGCCAGCAAGGGTTTTGTCTGGCGGCTGATCGGCGATGGCAATGATGCCACTGATCTTGAGGCGATCCCCGGCGATCCTGATTTCATCGTCAATATGTCAGTTTGGGACAGCGTCGAGGCGCTGGAATCCTTCGCCTATCGTCAGGCGGACCACCGGGCCGTGCTGGCCCGGCGCCAGGAATGGTTCGATCCGATCGAACCGTCGTTCGCCTTGTGGTGGGTCGAACCGGGCCACGTGCCAACCGTGACCGAAGGCATGGCGCGGCTGGCGCAGCTTGGCGCGGAAGGGCCGGGTCATGCGGTCTTCACTTTTCGCTACTGGCGTGAACAGTTTCGCGAAGCTGCTGTTTCCTAACCGTGCTGCAAACCCTGCACCTGCTTGCTGTCGGCGCTTGGATTGGCACTGTGCTGGTTGAGGCGCTGTTTGAACGGGCCTTGCTGGGGCAGGGGCGGGACAAGGAACTGGCCCTGGCGCGGCTGCACTGGCAGGTCGACAAGCTGGTTGAATTGCCGCTGCTGATCGTGGTTTTGGCCAGTGGAGCCAAGCTGTTGGGGCAGGTTCAGCTTGACCCCCTGCTGCGGGCCAAACTGGCCTGCGCGGCGTTGGCGATCTTCGCCAATCTCTATTGCATCTGGCTGGTTCGCCTGCGGCTGAAAGTGGCCGAAGCTGGCGCCTGGGAACTGTTCGCCATGATCGACAAACGCCAGCACCAGATTGGCGCGCTGGTGTTGATTGGCTTGCTGGGCGCCGCAGGCCTGGGAATGGCGCATTGACATGATATCATGATATGATATCAGTATATCAATGACCCGCATTCTCGCCGATATCCCAGAGGAAGATCTGGCCAAGCTCGATGCGGTTGCTGCTCGGGAGAAGCGTTCGCGCGCCTCGGCCATCCGGGAAGCAGTTAAGCTCTACCTTGTCCAGAATGCCGGCAATAACGATTGGATCGAGCGTGGTTTTGGTTACTGGGCGGATCGGGCCGATATTGGTGACGGCGTAGAATATCAGCGGTCCATGCGTGAGGACCGCACGCGAAACGAAGACATCTGACGCATGTCGGACCCGTTCTTTGATTCTAACATCGTGATCGATTGGCTGAGCCGCAAGGAACCAGCCAAAGCAGAACTTACGCGTTACAAGCGACACCGGATCAGCCGAATTGTATGGACCGAGATTCTCGCGGGCGAACCGCTAGAGAAGCGTGAGATCGTGCGTGAACTGATTTCTGCGTTTGAGGTGGTGGAACTCGATGCCCGGATTGCATCTGCTGCGGCAGACATTCGCCACCGCACAAACATGAAACTGATGGATGCCTATGTCCTCGCCACGGCGCAAGTGAACGGTGCGATCCTGATTACCCGAAATACCAAGGATTTTCCTGCAGAAATGCCGGGCATCCGCATCCCTTACACCCTCTAAGCGAAAGCAAGCTCTATGTGCGGCATTATCGGCATCGTCGGCAAGGAAGAGGTCGCGGACCGTTTGGTCGATGGGCTGCGGCGGATGGAATATCGCGGCTATGACTCGTCGGGCGTCTGCACCCTGGCGGATGGTCAACTGATCCGTCGCCGCGCGCCGGGCAAGCTGTTTAACCTGGTCAAGGAACTGGCCCGCGATCCGGCCCCCGGTTCGGTCGGAATCGCGCATACCCGCTGGGCCACGCACGGCGCGCCCACAGCTGCCAATGCGCACCCGCACGCGACCGAAGCGCTTGCTCTGGTCCACAACGGGATCATCGAAAACTTCAAACCGCTGCGCGAGGCGCTGATTGCCCGCGGCCGCAAGTTCGAGAGCGAGACCGATACCGAAGTGGTGGCCCATCTGCTGTCGGAAGCGGTGGAGGGTGGGGCCAGTCCAGAGGAAGCGGTCAAGGCCGTGCTCCCCCAGCTGCGCGGGGCTTTCGCCCTGGCGATTGCCTTTCGCGAACACCCCGACATGCTGATCGGCGCACGGCTCGGCTCGCCATTGGTGGTGGGTTATGGCGATGGGGAGACCTATCTGGGTTCGGACGCCCTAGCGCTGGCGCCGCTCACCCAGAAGATTGCCTATCTCGACGAGGGTGACTGGGTGGTCGTTACCCGCGATGGCGCGCGGATCTATGACAAGGACAACAATCCCGTCACGCGTGAGGTAACCACCTCTGGCGCCTCGGCCGCAGCGATCGAAAAGGGCAATTACCGCCACTTCATGCAGAAAGAGATTTTCGAGCAGCCGACCGTGGTGGCGCAGACGCTGTCGAGCTATGTCCGCCAGGTCGACCAGTCAGTTGCCCTGCCGCAATTCGATTTCGATCTCTCGACCATAAAGCGCGTCACCATCGTCGCCTGCGGCACCAGTTTCTATGCCGGGATGGTCGCCAAGTACTGGTTTGAGCAATTCGCCCGGCTGCCGGTCGACATCGATTTCGCCAGCGAATTCCGCTACCGTGAGCCGGTGCTCGAGCCGGGCGGCCTGGCCCTGTTCATTTCGCAGAGCGGTGAGACTGCGGATACCCTGGCCGCGCTGCGCCATTGCAAGCAGCATGGCCAGACCATCGCGGTGGTGGTCAACGTGCCGACCAGTTCGATGGCGCGCGAGGCTGACCTGCTCTTGCCTACCCACGCCGGGCCAGAAATTGGCGTGGCGAGTACCAAGGCCTTTACCTGCCAGCTGGCAGTGCTGGCCGCGCTGGCCGCGCACATGGCGGTGAAGCGCGGGCGGATGACCCGCGCCGAAGAGGCCGAGGTGGTTGATCATCTGCTGCAGGCCCCGGCCAGCTTGAATGCGGCGCTTTCGCACGATGCCGATATTGCGGCCATGGCCCACCTGATCGCCCCGGCGCGGGACGTGCTCTACCTGGGCCGCGGACCGGACTATCCACTGGCGCTGGAAGGGGCGCTGAAGCTGAAGGAAATCAGTTACATTCATGCCGAGGGCTATGCCTCGGGCGAAATGAAGCATGGGCCGATCGCCCTGATTGACGAGGCCGTGCCGGTGATCGTCCTCGCGCCATCCGGTCCGCTGTTCGAAAAGACCGTCAGCAATATGCAGGAGGTTCGGGCGCGGGGCGGCAAAATCGTGCTGGTTTCAGACCGCGAAGGGCTGGACGAAGCCGGTGAGGGGTGCCTTGCCACGATTGAAATGCCGCAAGTCCACCCATTGATCGCGCCGCTGGTCTATGCCGTGCCGGTCCAACTGCTGGCCTATCACGTTGCCTGCGTGAAGGGGACCGATGTGGATCAGCCGCGCAACCTCGCCAAATCGGTGACAGTGGAATAGCGACAATCCGTCGGAAGACTCGGCCTGGGTTTACGCGAAGCTAAGAACTTGCCGCTATCCGGGGCGGGTGAAAGCCACGGCATCCCCCGCTTCAACCCTCCCGCGCAGCTTGCCGGTCATGGCTGTGCTTGGGCTCGCCAGTCCGGGTGATGCCGATTGGGCTCGGCTGCGCGGCTTGCAGTATTCGAACCTTGCCCGGGTCACCAAAGTTCGGATCCTTGCCCATGCTATCGCCGGAGCCGGGGTGTGCTGGCTGTACCTTGGCACGATCCATGCGGCCTTGCTCGTCTGCTGGCTGGCCTTGCTGGGGGGGACCCTGTTCCACGGGGCCAAGGTGGACAAGACGCTGAGCGATGCCGATCGGCGTCGCATGTCGCGCGACGAAGTTGATCGCCAATCGCGCAGTTCGGTCGCCAATGCCCTGGCATGGGTGATCCCGATGGCCGGTTTCGCGCCCTTCGGATCGCAAACGGCGCATCTGGAATTATGGGCGATCACCGCCATGCTGCTGACCGCCTCGGCGGTCCTGCTGCCAGCTGTACCCCTGGCCAACCTGCTGTTCGCCGGTGTCGCCGGAGGCGGGGCGATCGCGAGCCTGTTGTGGGCCGGGAATTACGAAATGACGATCGTTACGGTTGTCTGGCTGGCGGTCATCGTGGCGGGTTCAATCGAGAATGCGCGCTCGTTCCTGACTGCGCGGATTGCCGAAGCCGGGGTTGCCGAAAAGAACGAGGTCGTCTCGCTTTTGCTGCGTGAATTCGAAGAGGGCGAGGCCGACTGGCTGTGGCAGGTCGATACCTCGCGCCGGGTGCGTTCGGTCAGCCCACGCTTTGCCTTCGCCCTGGGCAAGCGGGCTGACGAAATCGATGGCATGCCCTTTATCCAGCTGATCGCCGGGCCCGCCTGGGATACCGGCCAGTTCCCCTCAAGCCTCCATGACCTGGCGGAACGGCTCAAGCGACGCGAGAGCTTTTCGAACCTGATTGTGCGCGTTCATATCAATGGGGAACTGCGCTGGTGGGAACTGTCGGGCACGCCCAAGTTTGATGACAAGGGTGGTTTTGATGGGTTCCGCGGCGTTGGTTCAGACGTGACCGCGCAGCGTGAAAGCTCGGAAAAGATCGCCCACATGGCGCGCTTCGATACGCTGACCAGCCTGCCCAACCGCATGATGGTGACCGAGGCGCTGGGCGATGCGCTGCGTTATGCTGCCCAGTGGCGCACCAAGTGTGCCTTCATGATGATCGACCTCGATCGCTTCAAGGCGGTCAATGATACGCTGGGCCATCTGGTCGGTGATCAATTGCTCGCACGGGTTTCGGATCGGCTGAAGTCAATCATGACCGAGAATGAGCTCTGTGGCCGCCTTGGCGGGGATGAGTTCGCAATCGTGGTCCGCGACGCATCTGATCCGAACTGCCTGCAGCGCGTGGCCGCCAACGTGATCCACCAACTGTCCCAGCCTTATGAGGTTGATCACCACACGCTGTACATTGGGGCCAGTGTCGGTTCGGCTATTGGCCCGGACGATGGCAACACCGTCGAAACGCTGATGCGCAATGCCGATCTTGCGCTCTATCGCTCCAAGGAAGAGGGCGGTGGCCAGCACTTCAACTATGAGCCCTCGCTCCATGCCCATGCAGAGGAACGCCGCAAGCTGGAGTTTTCGCTCCGCCGCGCGCTGGAGAAGAACGAGTTCGTCCTGAACTTCCAGCCAGTCGTTGATGCGAAGGACGAATCCATCGTCAGTTTCGAAGCGCTGCTCCGCTGGAACAGCGAAGAGCACGGTTCCGTCAGCCCGGCCAAGTTCATTCCACTGGCCGAAGATACCCGTCTGATCGTGCCGATCGGCGAATGGGTCCTGCGCGAGGCCTGCCGGGAAGCGGCGGCTTGGCCATCCAAGGTCAAGGTCGCGGTCAACGTCTCGGGCGAGCAACTGCTCGACCCCAGCTTCATCCCCAGCGTGGTGACGGCACTCTCAAGCACCGGCCTGCCGGCCCAGCGGCTTGAGATCGAGGTTACGGAATCGATCTTCGTCCGCGACACCAATCTGGCCCGTCAGGCGCTGGAACAGATCATGGCGCTGGGCTGCGGGATTGCGCTCGACGATTTTGGCACCGGCTATTCGTCGCTGGCCTATATTCGCAACCTGCGCTTTTCGACCATCAAGATCGATCGCAGCTTTGTGCAGGGCGCGTCGGCCGGGAACCCCGAAAGCCTGGCGATCATCCGTGCCGTGGTTGCCATGGCCGAAAGCCTTGAGATGTCGACGACGGCCGAAGGCGTGGAAACCGAGCGCGAATTGGCGATCATCCGCGATCTCGGCTGCCGTAAGATCCAGGGCTATTACTTCGGGCGGCCGATGCCCGCGCTGGAAGCGCGCGGACTGTTCTGCAAATTAGACCTGCGTCAGGTCAGCTAGGCTCAGGCGCCAACCAGGCCGCGCACGGCGCTTTCGAACAGCGCGCGACCATCGGTGTTGCCCTGGGCCGCTTCAATCACCCGTTCGGGGTGCGGCATCATGCCCAGCACATTGCCTGCGGCATTAAGCACGCCGGCAATGTCCCGCGCGGAACCGTTCACGCTTTCGGCATAGCGGAAGGCCACGCGGCCTTCGCCTTCCAGGCGATCAAGCGTTTCGGAATCGGCAAAGTAGTTGCCATCGTGGTGCGCGACCGGGATCGTGATTTCCTGTCCGGCGCTATAGCCGGCGGTAAACAGGCTCTGCGCGTTTTCCACCTTCAGCTTCACTTCGCGGCAGACAAAGCGGATCCCGGCATTGCGCATCAGCGCGCCGGGCAGCAGGCCAGCCTCGGTCAGCACCTGAAAGCCGTTGCAAACGCCCAGCACCGGCACGCCCTTGCCCGCGGCGGCAATCACCGCCTGCATGATCGGGCTGCGCGCGGCCATCGCGCCAGAGCGGAGGTAATCGCCATAGGAAAAGCCACCGGGCAGGGCGATGAAGTCCAGATTGTCGGGCAGGGCGGCGTCGCCGTGCCAAACCCGATGCGGCGCGGTGCCGGAGACCTTCTCCAGCGCATCGGCCATGTCCCGGTCACAGTTGGAGCCCGGGAAGGTGATCACGGCCGAGCGGAAGCTCATGCCGGCACCCGTTCGATGCGGTAATTCTCGATCACCGTGTTGGTCAGCAGCTTGCTGGCCATTTCCTCCAGCTGGGCATCGGTAACGCTGGCATCGACTTCCAGCTCAATCATCTTGCCAGCGCGCACGTCCTGCACCCCATGGATGCCCAGACCTTCGATGGCATGATGGATCGCCCGGCCTTGCGGGTCGAGCACCCCGTTCTTGAGGCTAACGAAAACGCGGACCTTCATTACGGGGCCTTTCGGGCTGGAGGCAGAGGAGTCGGCCGCGCCTATGCCGCCTGAAAGCGTTCGGGGCAAGCGTTCAGCAGCGATCATCCCCGGTCGGGAAACAGCGCGAGGGAGGTCAAGTGTGCGGTGACCGCCCCGGCCAGTTGCGCCGCGATGAATCCGGGGACGTCAGCGGGGGCAATCCCGGCAAAACTGTCGCTCAGGCTGCGGGCAATGGTGATCGCCGGATTGGCGAAGCTGGTGGAAGACGTGAACCAATAGCCGGCGGTAATGTACAAGGCGACACTGGCCGGCACGGACTCGGGCCGATGGCGCAAGGTGCCCAGGATCGTTAGCACCAGGCCGAACGTTGCAATGAATTCACCCAGCCACTGGCCGGCCCCCGTCCGCGCCTTTGCCGAGACTTGCAGGATTGGCAGGTCGAACATGGCGTGGGCCAGCCAGACCCCGGCAATTCCGGCACCGACCTGAACCAGCAGCACTGCCGTCGCTTCGAGCCAGCTGCTGTGATTGCGTTGGCGCATGACCAGCGTCACTGCCGGATTGAATTGTGCGCCCGAAATCGGGCCGAGCATGGCGATCAGCACATAGAGGATCGCCCCTGTGGCCAGTGTGTTGCCCAGCAGCGCGACCGCAACGTTTCCACCAGAAAGCCTGTCGGCCATGATGCCAGAGCCGACAACCGTGGCAAACAGGATCGCGCTGCCGATCGCTTCGGCCAGCAGGCGACGGGCTAGTGGGCTCATGCTGCCCCCTCCATGGCCCCGATCCGTGCCAGCTCGGCCTGCGCTGCCTTGGCATCAAGCGCATCCAGATCGAGTGCGAAGAAAGCTTCGACCCGCATGGTCAGCAACCGCCATG
>JBEEIN010000010.1:0-2870 GCA_041169825.1 Pseudomonadota bacterium | reverse complement strand
GACCGTTACGCGACGAACCGCCTGCTTTCTTGTGTGCCATCTCGAACTACTCCGAATTCTTATTCAGCGGCCGCAGCGGCCTTGGGGGCGGCCTTCTTGGCAGCCTTCTTTGCCGGGGCTTCACCAGCACCGACAGCCACGATGCGCAGCAGGGTCATCTGCTGGCGATGGCCGTTCTTGCGGCGATAGTTGTGCCGGCGACGCTTCTTGAAAACGATCACCTTTTCGCTCTTCGCCTGGGCGATGATTTCAGCCGAAACGACGACGCCCTTGGCATCCTTCACTTCGCCGCCGTCACCAGCCAGCAGGACATCACCAAGCGTGATGGTTTCACCGGCTTCACCAGCCAGCTTCTCAACCGCGATCTTGTCTCCGGCGGCAACCCGGTATTGCTTGCCGCCAGTGCGCACTACAGCGAACATGTGACCTATTCCGTCTTTAAAGCATAGCAGCTGCCCCGCATGTGCGGGGTGCCGCAAGAAGGTGCGCCCCTAGTCCAAGCCCCCAGTGCTGTCAACCAAGAGAGCCAAGGAATCTTGCGCGCTGGCGCGCTTTGTCGAGCGTGCTATGGCGATAACGATGAATCGCCTGCCTGTCAGCCTGATCCCTGTATTACTGCTGGGCGCCTGCGCTTCTGCGCAGGGCGAATACCCTTCTTTGGCCCGCCGCCCGATCGAACGGGTGACGGGTACGCTGCAATCGCCGCCTGCGCCGCCGCCGCCCGCAGCGGTTGAGCCCGCAGTCGCCCGCCAGCTCGATTCGCTGCTTGCCCGCATTCGCGCCGCGGATGCGAAGTTCCAGGCGCGCGAAGCCCGGGTGCGGCAGGTGATCAGCGCGGCGAATGGCGCCGCAAAGGCAAGCGAGGCCTGGTCTCGGGCGATGATCGCGCTGGCCGAGCTCGATGCAGCCCGCAGCGAGGGCATGGTCGCCCTGGCCGATATCGATGCGATCTACGCCGCGAGCCGAATCGAAGGCGAACCTGCCAGCGAGGCGCGGGCTGCGCGCGATGCCGGCACCGCACTGCTCATCGCGCAGGACAAGGTGATCGCCGACCTGCAGGCCCAGCTGGCACCTTAAACCCAGCGCTTCAGATCCGCGTGATCCTGATCACGGGGTTCGATCCAGGTCCAGACACCATCGCGCAGTTCGCGTTTCCAGAACCACGAATCGCTCTTGAGGTGGTCCATCGCGAAGTCGACCGCATCGAAGGCGGCGCGGCGATGCTCGGCGGCAGCGCTGACGCAGACGATCGGCTCGCCCGGATACATCTTGCCGACGCGGTGCAGCATCAGCATTCCCATCAGGCCGAATCGGCGTGCCGCCGTCTCCGCGAGGGCCTGCATCCCCGGCAGGGTCAGGGGTTCGTAGTGCGATAGCTCCAACGCCTCGACGCCACCAGCGCCGCGCACCTCTCCCACGAAGGTGCAGACCCCGCCCAGTCCCGGATGGGCATTGGTGAAGGGGCCGATGAAGGCACCGGGAATGAATGGCTCGGTCAGCAGGCGAACATCAAGCATCGTCTAACCCCCGCTGACCGGCGGCAGGAAGGCGATCTCGTCATCCGCCCGCAGGACAACCCCGCCCGGATTGATCAGAAGCTCCCCATTGCGGGCGATCCGCACCTTCTCATCAAGCAGCGCCACCGCCAGCCCGGCGGGTAGCGCCGCCAGGACGGATTCGAGCGGGCCCGGTTCGACTTCGCGCTCTCCGCAACCCGCCAGATCGGCAAGACGGCCCAAGAAAACCAGCTTGGCCATATCAGCCGCCGGTCATCGACATATGGCGGGCCAAGGCCGGTTCGGCGCCGGGCGCATCAATCCGGAAGTTATGGCGCAGCGGCTTGATCTTCATGGCCATGTCCAGGGCCTCAGCCAGTGCGGCATCGGCATTGCCGGACCGCAACGCGCTACGGAGGTCGACCAGCTCACCCCCGCCAAGGCAGGGATAAAGCTGGCCCGTGGCCGTGACCCGGACGCGGTTGCAGCCATCGCAGAAATTGTTGGTCAGCGGGGTGATAAAGCCGATCCGGCCGCCAGTCTGCGCCACATCGAAGTAGCGCGCCGGGCCACCGGTCCGATGGTCACTGGGCGTCAGGGTCCAGCGCCGCTCCAGATCAGCCCGCACCGCGCTGAGCGGCAGGTGCTGGTCGAAACGATCCTCCTCCACCTCACCCAAGGGCATGACCTCGATCAGGGTCAGTTCCAGCCCGCGGGCATGGGCCCATTCGATCAGCGCGGGGATCTCTGTGGCGTTATCGCCTTTCAGCGCCACGGTGTTGAGCTTGACCTGCAAGCCCGCCGTCTGCGCGGCTGCAATCCCATCCAGCACCTGCGGCAAACTGTCGCGCCGCGCGAGCCGGGCAAAGACCTGGCGATCCAGCGTATCGAGCGAGACGTTGATCCGCCGCACCCCGGCCGCGAACAGATCATCCGCGAACTGCGCCAGCCGCGTCCCGTTGGTGGTCAGTGTCAGCTCTTCCAGCCCATCCCCGATCTTGCGCCCCAGCGCCCGGACCAGATCGATCATGTCGCGCCGTACCAGCGGCTCTCCGCCCGTCAGGCGCAACTTGGTCACGCCCCGGGCGATGAAGCCCAGCGCCAGCCGGTGCAACTCGTCCAGGCTAAGCACATCCTTGCGCGGCAGGAAGGTCTGGCTTTCCGGCATGCAATAGGCACAGCGCAGATCACAGCGATCCGTTACCGACAGGCGCAGGTAGGAAATCCGTCGCTGGAACTGGTCGACAAGCGTCATGCCGGCAGTGGTAACACCGCTCCGGCACCCAAGTCATCCAATGAAATCAATTGCCCGGTCATTCCGGGCGCGCGGACAAGGTATTCCAATGCCGCGGCAATCGTCGCGTCGCTGCCACC
>JBEEIN010000009.1:0-2704 GCA_041169825.1 Pseudomonadota bacterium | reverse complement strand
ACCTGATCGCGGACCTGAATGGTGTACCGCCCGTCGACAAAGATCGCGGCGCGATCGGCCAGCACCACGGCGGTTCCCGCCGAGCCGCCAAAGCCAGTCAGCCAGGCCAGGCGCTGGGCATAGGCGCCGACATATTCGCTCATATGCTCGTCGGAAATCGGAATGACGAAGCCATCAAGGCCGCGGGCCTTCAGTTCCTTGCGCAGGGCTTCCAATCGGGCTTCATGGGTGTTCATCAGCATGGCTTGCAGTCCTTCTGCCGCCACCATAGAGCCATGACATGAGTCTGACCACACCTCCCAAAGCCGCCAAGCAGCCGCACAGCGTAACCCATCACGGGATCACCGTGACCGATGACTATGCCTGGTTGCGCGATCCCGGCTATCCTGAGGTCAAGGACGCTGCGATCCTCGCCCACCTTGCGGCGGAGAATGCCTGGTTCGAGAGCCGGATGGCGGGCCAGCAGGGCCGGATCGACGCGCTATTCAGGGAAATGCGCGCGCGGATTAAGGAGGCCGACAAGTCGGTCCCGCAGAAGGATGGCGATTACCTCTACTGGATCGAGTTTGAGGAAGGGGCCGAATACAAGAAGTGGTGGCGCAGGCCCGTCGCCGGTGGAGCGGACGAGCTGATCCTCGATGAAGTCGCCTTGGCAGAAGGGAAAGAGTACTTCCGGCTCGGCGAGATTGCCGTATCGAACGACGGCAAGCTGCTGGCCTGGTCGGTCGATGACAATGGCTCGGAACGCTTCACCGCCCGGATCAAGGTGATCGCCACGGGCGAAGTCCTGCCCGACGAAATTCCCGGCACGCTCTCCAGCCTGATCTGGGTCGCGCAGGACAAGGGGCTGGTTTACAGCCTCGCCAACGAGCAGTGGCGGACCGATAATGCCCGGCTGCACTGGCTCGGCCAGCCGCTGTCCAGCGATGTCGAACTGTACCACGAAGACGACGAGGGCTTCCGCGTCGGCTGCTCGCTGTCGGCCAACGAACAGTGGCTGATCATCGGCGCGTCCGATCATGAAACCAGCGAGGTCCGGCTCGTTCCCGCCGCCGATCCGCTCGCCGCGCCGCTGCTGGTCAAGCCGCGCCAAAGCGGGGTCGAATATGATGTCGACCTGCATGGCGAGAGGCTGTTCATCCACGCCAACGACACGCATGAGAATTTCCGCCTCGCTACCGCGCCACTCGCCGATCCCGCGAACTGGACCACGCTGATTGCAGGCACCGATGACTTCTATCTGACCGGGTTTGACCTGTTCCGCGATTTCTACGTCACCGAAGGCCGGGTGCGCGGGCTCGATCGGATCGAGGTACGCTATTACGACGATCCCGCGCGGGTCGAGGCGATCGAATTCCCAGAAGCCAGCTATTCCGCCGGACTGGGCGACAATCCCGAATGGGCCGTTTCCACGCTGCGCCTGTCCTATGAAAGCATGGTCAGCCCGGCCTCGGTGCTCGACTACGATGTCGCATCGCGCCGGCTGACCACGCTCAAGGTCCAGGAAATCCCCTCGGGCTATGATGCCGCGCTTTATGCGACCGAGCGGCTGGAGATTGCCGCGCGCGATGGCACCATGATCCCGGTCTCGGTCGTTTACCGCAAGGACCGGGCAATGGGTGGCCCGCTCCATCTCTATGGCTATGGCGCCTATGGCATCTCGATCGATCCGGGCTTTTCGACCAGCCGCCTCAGCCTGGTGGACCGGGGCTTTGCCTATGCCATCGCCCATATTCGCGGCGGCGATGACCTGGGCCGCGCCTGGTACAAGGCCGGCAAGCTGGAACGGCGAACCAACACCTTCAACGACTTTGTCGATGTCGCGAAGGGCCTGATCGCGCGTGGCTTCACCCAGGCGGGCAAGATCAGCATTTCCGGCGGATCGGCCGGGGGCGAGCTGATGGGGGCGGTGATCAATTCCGATCCTGGTCTTTGGGGCGCGGTCGCGGCCCATGTGCCCTTTGTTGATGTGCTGGCGACAATGCTCGACCCGACCCTGCCGCTGACCCCGGGCGAATGGCCCGAATGGGGCAACCCGATTGAGGACCAGGCCGCGTTCGAACTGATCCGCTCCTATTCGCCCTATGATCAGGTCAAACCCCAGGCCTATCCGCCGCTGTTGGTCACGGCGGGCCTTAACGACCCGCGCGTGACCTATTGGGAACCGGCCAAATGGGTCGCCAGGCTGCGCGAGCTGAAGACGGACCAGAACGAGCTGCTCTTGAAGACGAATATGGGCGCCGGCCACGGCGGCAAGTCAGGCCGGTTCGAAAGCCTGAAGGAAACCGCAGAGGAATATGCGTTCATCCTGTGGCAGCTGGGGGTGACTGAATGAGCAACCGCTTCACCCTAGCTTTCATCGCAGAGCCCCAGCACATCGATGAGCTGGGCCATGTCAACAATGCGGTCTGGGTGGACTGGATCCAGCAGATTGCCACCGCGCACTGGTCAGCCGTGGCTGCGCCCGAGCATCAGGCGGCCTATGTCTGGGTCGTGACCCGGCATGAGATCGACTATCGCGGCAATGTGGGCCTGGGTGAGAGCGTGACGGCGGAGACTTTCATTCCCGCCCCGCCGACCGGCGCGCGGTTTGACCGGCGGGTCGATTTCCGCGGGCCGGACGGCAAGGTGATCGTCGCCGCCCGGACCACTTGGGCGATGATCGACAAGGCCAGCGGGCGGCTGGCGCGGGTCCGTGATGAGA
>JBEEIN010000008.1:0-9615 GCA_041169825.1 Pseudomonadota bacterium | reverse complement strand
CGGATTTTTTCAGCCGTTTATAAATATCTGATATTGAACAACTAATTCATCGACCTGAATCTTGCCAAGGTTGGGGTCGAGGGTTCGAATCCCTTCGCCCGCTCCAGGTTTTTCAGCAGTTTGAAACGAGTTTGGCCTCAGCAGCTAGTGAGTTGGCTCTGCCACTTTTGTTGGACTGTTCTAATTGGAACGCACGGGAAATCGGGCGGAAATGAAGGTTCCGGGTTTGTGAAAGCTAGTCCCCTGGCGGCAATCTAGGTGGTTAACCGCAAAAGGATAATCACTTGAGAGCTTCACCAACGGCTGAGCGAGCTCAGCCGTAAACGAAATCGAGCACTTATACCACAGGAACACGCCGTCCTCGGATTAGGCCTGCCGGCTTGCGCTGCACGCCATTCCAGTCCTCCTTCTTGGCCAAGGCCGTCTAAACTGCCGCTCTCCCACTCAGCTGATTGGCTTCAATCCCAGGTGCAGCACATCCACGACCTCGCAAGCAACGTCGGTCATGCGATCCTCGCTGATCGACACCAGGCCCTTGGCGAGCCAGTTCACACCGCCGACGTGGATCAGGCGGAGCGCCTTGCCATCATGATTGCGCAAGGCATCGCAATCCTTCAGACGTTTTCGTTGGATTGAGCCAATCTTCAGCAGCCACTGAACATACTCTTCGTGTGCATTGCGGCCTGCATCGTCAAGTTCAGGGATTCCAACAGAAACGCGGAGCGGCGCGATATCGGGTCGCAATTGGGCTAGGGCCGTACTGCGCAAATAATTAAGGTACGCGGCGGCCTGATCCTCGCCGCTTTCGACCCGGCAATCGTATTCGCGATAGAGGTGTTTGATGATATTCCGGGAACGCTCGTGGCAGGCAGACAGAAGCGTCTGTTTGTCGCCGACATGATGATAAAGGGTGCGCTTGGTCGCACCCAATTCAGCGGCGATATCGTCTAGCGTAGTCGAGGAAATGCCGCGCTGGTTGAAAAGCCGCGATGCGGCGATCAGTATCTCCTCGCGCTTCGCCCGGGCCTGGCCCTCCCGGTCGAAGGCTCTGACAGAGGTGACCAGCAAGGGCCTAAAATCGAGCAGTTTTACAGGGATCGGCCGGTTTCGATTATTGGTCCAGCCATTCAGTAGCAGGTCCGCAGTCCCGGTTACCAACTGACCAAAGTCGGGAGTAACATCACCGAGCGGGCTGATCGCGGCTCGAAACTGCGTCCATGCCTTGATCATACAGAGCTGCTGGACAATGCTGATGATGGTTCGTGCGGCAATGTCGGTATCGCAGGCGCGCAATTCGCGGCGTTTGACGCCTTCGCGCAGAATGCAGGCAATCGTTCCGACAACCGCTTCATAGCGTTCGAGTACTCCCGTTCGCTGTTCAGCGTCGAGCATGCCGACTTCAGACAAAGCTACGATATCGATGTGTTCGCGGCCTGCGATCGTGCGGACGAATTCGACCAGCTTTTCTGAAGCATTGCTCGGTTTCGATCGGATCGCCTCTGCGGCCTCGGCCATGATGTCGCATGAACGATGGTAGACCTGGAAAACCAAGTCTTCCTTAGACTTTGCGTAATAATAGAGCGCCGAACGCGTCAGACCCATGCAGGCTGCGATTTCAGGTAACGACGAGGTGCCGACGCCAAAGTTGGCAAGCTGCAGTGCCGCAGAGTCGAGGATCTGATCGTGGCGGTTGCGCCTTGGGATGGTTTCTCGGGCAGAAGCCAACGGGATCTCTTTCCAACTGCCTGGTACCAGCGACCCGTGTTGTTTGACGCCATTGCTCAGCTGGTAACCGATTTGTCAAAGCTTCTACGAGATCGGTGCGCGACGCGCAATCGTCAATGGGCTTAGCGCCATTCCTGCCATTTCAGATGCATACGATACCAATTTGTCAAATTATCGGTTGAGGAATCAAAATTTGAGGATAATAATGCACTCATATGTCAAAACCGGCAAAGGCCGGGTTCACCAGGGAGAGGAACATGAGGGTACTTCGTAAGGCCGCTTTCGGATCGGCTTCGATGCTTGCAGTGCTGGTTGCAACCACCGTGCCGGCGTTTGCTCAGGAGGGTGAGGAGACGGCATCGAATGACGCGGCAATCGTGGTCACTGCGCGACATCGTGACGAACGGGCGCAAGACATTCCCGTTGCCCTGTCCGTCGTCGGCGGCGACTTGCTGAACAAGACCAACACCACGAACGTGGCCGACCTTTCCAAGCTGGCGCCAAGCCTGAGCTTTCAGGGCTACAATCCGCGTAACACCAACCTTAACATTCGCGGGCTTGGCAACAACATTGCCGTTGCCAGCGACGGCCTCGACCCCGGTGTCGGGTTCTATATCGACGGGGTCTACTACAACCGCCCCGGCACCGCCGCCTTCGACCTGATCGATATCGAACGGATCGAAATCCTGCGTGGACCGCAGGGCACGCTTTACGGCAAGAACACCACGGCCGGCGCGATCAGTGTCACCACCGCCAAGCCCAAGTTCAAGTCCGAAGTGAATGCAGAAATGACGTTAGGCAACCTTGGTTTCCTGCAGGGCAAGGCTGCGATCAATCTGCCGCTGGTGGACGATCTGCTCGCTGTTCGCCTGTCAGGCTCGGTAACCAGCCGTGACGGCACGCTAACCAACCAATTCACCGGCGAGAAGCAGAACAATCGCAACAGCTACCTGCTGCGCGGACAGTTGCTATTCACCCCGAGTTCGACCGTCTCGATCAGGCTGATCGGTGACTATGCGAAGCAGGACCAGGATTGCTGCGCACAGGTATTGGCCGGCATCGTCGCTCCGGCCAACGGCAAGAATTTCCGCAATATCGCCGCCCTGTTTGGTTACACGCCGGTGATCGACCCGTTCGCGCGCGTGACGGTCAATGACCGGCAGTTCTCGTTCAGCAATGAAAGCGGCGGCGTTTCGGCGCAGATCGACTTCGATCTCCCTGGCGCGACCATCACGTCGATCTCGGCCTGGCGGCTCTGGAACTGGTCGCCCGTAAACGATGTCGATTACACGCCGCTCAGTGCCTTTGCCGCTGCCGACAACGTCGACCAGCAAGACCAGTACAGCCAGGAACTGCGGATCGCTTCGACCGGCAACAACAAGATCGACTATGTGGCCGGGCTGTTCTTCTATGACGAGACGATCGATCAGCACCTGACAGTCAGCTATGGTTCGGCCGCGACCCAATTGCTGGTCAGCCAGGCGCTACCCGGCTTTATTTTGAACGGGGTAACCAAAGTCGATACCAACCGCTATCGCACCACCAGCCTGGCCGCTTATGGCCAGGCGACAATCCATCTGACCGACGCGCTCAGTCTGACCGGCGGGCTGCGCTATTCGCACGACAACAAGCGTGGCCACTATTTAGCAGTCGCTTCGGGAGGGCTGCCGCTTGCCGGACCGCTCGCCGCCTTTGAACCACTAAGGGCGGCATTTGCCACGAGCGGGGCATTTGACGTGCAAAGCAAGGGCGGAAAGGTCTCTGGCGCGGCAAACCTGTCGTACCGGGTCAACAACAACGTTATGGCCTACACGAGTTACTCGCGCGGAAATCGCTCGGGTGGACTCAATCTCACCCAGCTTGCCAGTGGGATCAGCCCGGTCGTGGCGCCCGAATCGATCGATTCCTATGAGTTCGGTCTCAAGACCACCCTGCTGGATAACCGCGTTACCTTCAATGTGGCCGGTTATCTGCAGAATGACAGGAACTACCAGGCAACGGTGGCCGATCCGGCTCGGCTTGCAGTCGTTTATCTCTCGAATGTCCCCAAGGTTCGCTCGAAGGGTTTCGAGATCGACATGCAAACCCGGCTGGCGGACAATGTCTCGGTCTATGGTGCCCTGGCTTACACAGATGCAAAGGTCATCGACTTACCTGCCAGCGCCTGCCCGCTCGAACTGAGCAATCAGAACACCTGCGACCTCTCTGGCTATCCGATCTCGGGGATACCCAAGTGGAGCGCCTCGTTTGGCGGCGAATTCAAGCAGCCGGTCACAATTTTCGCCGCGCCGTCGGAGGCCTATCTCGGTTTTGACTATAGCTACCGCTCAACCGTGAACAACGGCGGGGTTTCTGCGGCAACTCAGCTTGAACCGCTGCACTTGGTCAACGCCCGAATTGGAGTGCGGGCGCTCAACCGGCGAATGGATCTGTCAGTTTGGGCGAAGAACCTGTTCGACAAGCAATACTTCTCGGACATTGCTCCAGGGGTCGGCAACACTGGCCTGCTGACCGCCCAACTCGGCGACCCGCGCACCTACGGCGTAACCCTGCGGTTCCATTTCTGAGGCGTGGGCGAAATGAGACCAATGGTACGGAGCTCGATTGCACTCGCGGTAGCCGGCGCGATGCTGGCGCCTTCGGTACCCGTCGCCGCGAGCAGCGCAAAACAGGCCGCGCACGTGCGAACCGCGGTCGCCGGCTTCGATGCCTTCCGCCTGCAGGAGCTGGACACGGCCCTCTCGGGCGTCGTTGCCAAGGGTGATGTGCCGGGCCTGACCTACATGCTGGTCCGGCACGGCAAGGTGGTGGCCTTCAATTCGTTCGGCCAAGCCTCACCCGCGCGCGGCCTCGCGCAGAACAACCAGACCATCTTCCGGATATTCTCGATGACCAAGCCGATTACCGGCGTGGCCATGATGATGCTCTACGAAGAGGGCAAGTGGAAGCTCGACGATCCGATCACCAGGTTCCTGCCGGAAATGGCCAACCTCAGGGTGATTACCGGCGTCGACGCTTCTGGCAAGCCGATCACTGTTCCGGCCAAGCGCCCGCCGACCATGCGCGAGCTGATGAGCCACACTGCCGGGTTCGGCTATGGTTTGCTGGGCCGCAATCCGGTTGACGACATGTTTCGCGCACGTGCCGTCGCTGGATCGAAGAGCCTCGCGGAAGTCGCGACCAAGGCCGCCGACATTCCACTCAAGTTCCAGCCCGGCGAAGGCTGGGATTACAGCATCGCCGTCGATCTGCAGGCGCGGATCGTCGAAGTGATCACCGGAGAAAATTATGGTGCCTATCTCCAGCGCCGCGTGCTGGGCCCACTAGGGATGAAGGACACCGCCTTCTATGTTCCGGCTGACAAGGTTGGCCGCTTCGCCGATCTTTATGGCCTTGATCCCAAGAGCGGCAAGATCGTCCCCCTGCCGCCAAGCTTTGCCCCAAATTTCAATTTCACTGATCCCAATCGCCAGCAGTCCGGCGGCGGAGGACTGGTTTCGACCGCCAGTGATTATGGCCGGTTTTGCCAGATGATCCTTAATGGCGGGAAGCTGAACGGGGTTCGATTGCTGAAACCTGAAACCATCGCCCTGATGGGACAGGACGTCATTCCGGTTGGGATCCAGCCCGACAACAGTCTCGTCGGCAACATGGGAACAACCGCTTTCTCATTTGGCAAAGGCGTAGGCTTCGGCCTCGACTTCATGGTGATCAAGGATCCGAAATCCGTGCGCCTGCCGGTCGGAAAAGGCACGCTCAGCTGGGGCGGTGCAGCTGGAACCTGGTTCTGGATCGATCCGGAAAACGACCTCTACTTCATCGGCATGATCCAGCGTCTGGGCGGTTCGGCCGGGATGACTGATCTGCCCGGTTTGTCGCAGCGACTGGTCTATCAGGCCATGACCCAGCCAGGAAGGTAGCTGCACAAATGGATCGCCGCGCATTTCTGGCTGTAACAGGAGCGATTGCCATGCTGCCCGCATCCCGTGCCCGTGCCGCGCAGGGCGACCTGAAAGGCGCAGCGCGCGAAGCGTGGATTTATGCGCTGCCGCTGATCGAAATGGCGAACACGCGCCAGGCGCATTCACCCGGACTCTTGGCCAACCGGTTCCATCATGTCCGCAAGTTGACCGATCCGTCGCGCAGGCAGGTTACTGCCCCAAACAACGACACGCTGTTTTCCAGCGCCTGGTTCGATCTGACCAAGGGGCCGGTTACCCTGACTGTCCCCGATGGCGGGCACCGCTATCTCGCCGTTCAGCTGCTCGATATGTACACCAATACCAACGCCTGCATTTCCAAGCGGACCTTTAGCCGCGAGATTGGGCCGGAAGGTGGAACCTTTACTTTGGTCGGCCCGGGACAGCGCAGCAAGGGACCCAATCCGATCCACCTGGCCACGCCACATGGCTGGGCACTTGCGCGAATTCTGGTCGAAGGGCCCGATGACCTGGACGCTGCCTGCGCGGTTCAGGAAAAGATCATTTTGACTGGCTCCGCCATTCCGCTGCCGGGCGGCTTCGCGCGCCGCAGCGCCGCGCCGGCTGACTATTTTGCCAGCGTGGCCCGCTTACTCCAGTCCGACCCGCCGCCAAGGCAGGATCGGGCGTCGCTTGCCCATTTCGCTGCCCTTGGGCTTAGGTCCGGCAAGCCGTTCAATGGTGATCGGTTGTCACTCGAAGACATGACCCAGATTGAGGCAGGAATTGCCGAGGCGCGCAACAGAATCATCTCCGCAGGCAAGTCTCGCCGATTCATCGACGGCTGGAGTTATCCGAAAGCAAATCTGGGCAATTTCGAACAAGACTTCGATTATCGCGCGGTTGTTGCGCTCGTGGGGCTTGCCGCCAATACGCCGGAGGAGGCCCTGTACCTTTCGCCGCAAGGTGAAAATGGACGCCTGTTCACCGGCGACGGGCCCTACAGGCTGCACCTACCGACACCGCCGCCGGTCGACGCTTTCTGGTCGCTAACCATGTACGAGGCTACCGATGAAGGACAGCTCTACTTAACTGCCAATCCGTTGGCCCGCTATTCGATCGGTGACCGGACCAAGGGGCTGCGCACCAATCCCGATGGCAGCCTCGACATCTGGATCGGTCGAAGCGATCCGGGCAGCCACCGAACCGCTAACTGGTTGCCTGCGCCCGCCAGCGGTCCCTTCAGTTTAAGCTTTCGGGCATATTGGCCTCGGGAAGAATTCCGCGACGGGCGCTATCGCTTGCCGCCGATTGAGCGGGTCTGACGAGAAGGGAATTCTATGGCGCAAACTAAGCTGGATCGACGCAAATTTGGTTTGGGGGTTATCGCTAGCGGTGTTGCGCTTGGTCTGAGCGGCAAGTCCCGGGCCGGACCAACCGGGGCTGCAGCGAGGCCAGATCGCTTTGCGCTGGTTGATTCCGAACTGGTCGAAGCTGCACGAGCGCTGCCAGACTTTACCGTCGATGCTAAATCGCTTCCGATCATGCGCGGGCTGCCTGCCAGGCCGATCGCACCAGCTCCTGCTCCACAACCCCTGTTCCACGCCATTCCCGGCCCCAAAGGCGCACCCGATGTCCGGATCATGGTCATCGACGGTACTGGCGGAAAGCCGGGAAGCCCGGCCTATCTGCACATGCACGGCGGTGGCTTTGTTGGTGGGCGGGTGGATCAGTATCCGGCGGCCTATCAGGCGCTGGCACAGGCGTGCCAATGCCTGATCGTCTCGGTCGACTACCGGCTCGCACCCGAAACACGTTTCCCGGGGGCACTTGAAGACAACTACGCAGCGCTGCGCTGGATGCACGGCAATGCCGAAGCTCTTGGCATCGATCCGAAACGCATAGCGATCGGCGGTGAGAGTGCAGGTGGGGGACATGCGGCCATGCTGGCCATTGCCGCGCGTGATCGCGGTGAGTTCCCGATCGCCTTCCAATTGCTGGTCTATCCGATGCTGGATGACCGGACCGGCGCGACTGTCGAGCCGCCAACGCATGTCGGCCAGTTCGTTTGGAATGCCGGATCGAATCGGTTCGGCTGGGCCTCGCTGCTTGGTCAGGCACCCGGTTTGAAGACGGTTCCGGCTGGTTCAGTTCCGGCAAGGGTGGTCGATCTGGTTGGCCTTCCTCCTGCTTTCATCGCTGTGGGTGGCCTGGACTTGTTCGCCGCCGAAAACATCTCCTTTGCAGCGCGACTGAATGCGGCAGCGGTGCCTGTGGAACTGTTGGTTGTGCCCGGTGCCTACCACGCCTTCGATGCCCTTGTTCCGAATGCGCAGGTTTCCCGGCAGTTCCGTTCGGCCCTGGTCGCTGCACTCAAGCGCGGGATGGCTGCGGTATGATAGCGTCTCCAAAAGGATAGCCAGGTCAATGGAGAATAGTGGCGGCTTTTCGCGCAGAGCAATGCTGGGAACAGTTTCCTTGATCCTTGCGGCACCACTTCCCGCCGCTGCAAAAAGCTCGCGCAAGAAGGAGGCAACGATGACCCGGCTTGTTTCTTATCTGAGCGATGCAGCGAAAGAAGTGGTCGTGGTTGAAGTGCTGCTGCGCGGTAAAGGGCCCCTCGTTGTGCTTTTGCCTTCGCTCGGGCGAGGTGCGACTGATTTTGACGACCTGTCAGCGCGGATCGCGGCGGCCGGGTTCCGAGCCGCAGCGATCAATCCGCGCGGGATTGGGAAGAGCAAAGGACCCACAGCGCGTTCGTTGGCAGACTATGCCAGAGACGTATTCGAAGTGATCACGGCTCTGCAGACCGGACGGGGGCAGGTGCAGGTCAAGCCTGTCGTGCTGATCGGTCATGCCTACGGCAACCGGCTGGCCCGGGCCGTGGCCTCGCGATACCCCGAGGTAGTCACGAGCCTGATCCTGCTCGCTTCTGGAGGCCAGGTCGCGATGGCACCCAACGTTGGCAAGGCGCTCTTCGATGTGTTCGACCCTTCACTTTCTCCCGATGCGCACATTGCCGCAGTCCAAACTGCCTTCTTCGCCCCCGGCAATGATCCGCAAATCTGGAATGGCGGCTGGTTCGGCACAGTAGCGATGCAGCAGCAGTTGGCGCTCAAGAACTCGCCGGACGAAACCTGGAGCGATGGCGGGAGTGCACCTATCTACATTATTCAGGCAGCGCAGGATTTGGTGGCACCACCCGCAAATGCCGAAGCGCTGCAGGCGGCTCACCCCGATCGTGTCGAAATTGCCATCCTTGAAAATGCCGGACATGCGATCCTGCCGGAGCAGCCGGAGCAACTTGGGCGGCTCGTCTTGGGGCGACTGACCAGTCCTGGCAATCGTGCCCGATAGTGTCCGCCTCAATAGTATTGTGCGCAAATTGCGCTGAAAATGTTCGGATCGTGTTCGGATTTTTTAAGACTTTCATAACTATCTGATATCAAACAACTAATTTATCGACCTGAATATTGCCAAGGTTGGGGTCGAGGGTTCGAATCCCTTCGCCCGCTCCAGTTTTTTATAAGTTAGAGACGGCCCACAGTTCGACCCTCCAGAAGGTCGCTTTGCGGTTTTGCGCATCCGTCAACTTAGAACGCAGCGTTACCTAGCGCTGGGCTCATCTTATTGCCTCCCCCAACGACTCAAACCACCCAAATTGTCTACGAACAATCTCTGTCGACGGATTTGATGTGTTCGTAGGCAGAAAACATCTTAGATACGCAAATATTCGTTAATAATCACGAAAATCTTAGAATTGCGTTATTTAGGTCGAGGTTATTAACGAATAACGACGTGAATTTTGACCTAGGTCAATGTTCCTTCGCTGCAGGGGCTTCACCTTTTCCATGTGGAAAAGGAAGGCAGCAATGGCGATTCCAGCACTTGCATATGTGGTCATCAAGTCGCGTCAGATTGAGGCGTGGCGGCGCTTTGGCGAAGAGGTGGTTGGCATGTCGGCGCATCA
>JBEEIN010000007.1:0-5551 GCA_041169825.1 Pseudomonadota bacterium | reverse complement strand
CCCAAGGGGACTTCCAATAACCGCAAGGCAGCCTCGTCTTCGTGTTACCTGGCCGTCAGGCCTATTGGGGGTCCCTTGAGTTGCAGCAGTATCCTGACGCTCTGTCCGTAGTTCGCGCGCTCGCGCCCGAAGAACCGGTCATCCTAAACCGACCGCACGCCGCCACGCGCGCCGCCCGCTTCTTTGTCGAGAAGTTCCCGGGCAAGTCGCTCTATGCGGTGAAGGCCAATCCCTCGCCGGACCTGCTCAAGGTCCTGTGGGATGCCGGCGTAACCCATTTCGATGTCGCCTCGATCGCCGAGGTGCGGCTGGTCCGCGCGACCCTGCCCGAAGCCGTGCTGTGCTTCATGCACCCGGTGAAGACCCCGGGCGCGATTGCCGAGGCCTATCGCCAGCATGGCGTCCGCGTGTTCAGCCTCGATTCGCAGGAAGAGCTGGAGAAGATCGTCGAGGCGACTGAAAATGCCACCGACCTCTCGCTCTGCGTCCGCCTGCGCGTCTCGTCCGACTATTCGGAGCTGAGCCTGGCCTCGAAGTTCGGGGTCGACCTTGCCGACGCTGCGCCGCTGCTGCAGGCCGCACGTCAGGTGGCTGACAGCCTTGGCATCTGCTTCCATGTCGGCAGCCAGGCGATGACGCCGTTCGCCTACGTACAGGCGATGGAGCGCGTCCGTGCGGCGATCGTCGATGCCTCGGTCACGATCGACATCATCGATGTCGGCGGGGGCTTCCCGTCGATCTATCCGGGCATGGAGCCGCCGCCGCTGGAAGACTATTTCGGCGTGATCCACCGCGCGGCCGAATCGCTGCCGGTGTCCTACTCGTCGGAACTGTGGTGCGAACCCGGCCGGGCGCTTTGTGCCGAATACAACTCGCTGATCGTGCGCGTCGAAAAGCGCCGCGGGAACGAGCTGTACATCAACGACGGGGCCTATGGCGCGCTGTACGACGCGGCCCATGTCGGCTGGCGTTTCCCGGTGCAGTGCCTCAGCGAAGGGCGGGGCGAGGCCGGGGAAGAGTTCGCCTTTTATGGCCCGACCTGCGATGATGCTGACTATATGGAAGGCCCGTTCCAGCTGCCGGCTGATATCAAGGCCGGCGACTATGTCGAGATCGGCATGCTCGGCGCCTATGGCGCGGCGATGAAGACCGCTTTCAATGGCTTCGGCCAGGCGGAAGCCGTCGGTGCGACCGACGAGCCGATGGCCAGCCTCTATCGGGGTGACCGCGCTGATCCGCGCCAGAGCGACAACGTCGTCAGCCTGCGTTGAGCCATCCTAAAGCGTGATACAACAAGGGCGGCCTCACCAGAGTGGGGCCGCCCTTTTCGTGTCAGAGTAGCTCGCCTCAGGCGGCGAGTTTGAGCTCTAGCCGTTCCCAGATCTCAACCAGCGCGTCAGTCAGGTTCCGCATCATCGCTTCGGTGTGAGCCGGGCCCGGGGTAAAGCGCAAACGCTCGGTGCCGCGCGGCACGGTCGGGAAGTTGATCGGCTGCACATAGACGCCGTATTCGGCGAGCAGGATGTCGCTGATCTGCTTGGCCCGCACCGGATCGCCCACCATCAGCGGCACGATATGCGTTGTGCTGGGCATGACCGGCAGGCCGGCATCGGCAAAGGACTGCTTCAGGAAGGCCGCTGCAGCCTGCTGGCCATCGCGTTCAACGCTCGACTGCTTGAGATGGCGGACCGAGGCGAGCACGCCCGCCACCAGCACCGGCGAGAGCGAGGTGGTGAAAATGAAGCCCGGAGCATAGGACCGGATCACGTCGATAATCTTGGCATCGGCGGCGATGTAGCCGCCCATCACGCCAAACGCCTTGCCCAGCGTGCCTTCGATGATGGTGATGCGGTGCGCCGCTTCGTCACGTTCGGAAATGCCGCCGCCGTGCGCGCCATACATGCCGACCGCATGCACTTCGTCGATATAGGTCAGCGCATTGTACTTGTCGGCCAGGTCGCAGATCGCGTGGATCGGGGCGACATCACCGTCCATCGAATAGACGCTTTCAAAGGCGATCAGCTTGGGCAGGGAGGGGTCGGTTTCGGCCAGCAGCTGTTCCAGATGCGCAACGTCGTTGTGACGGAACACCTTCTTTTCGGCGCCCGAGTTGCGGATGCCGGCAATCATGCTGGCGTGGTTCAGCTCGTCCGAGAAGATCACGCAGCCCGGCAGGATCTTGGCCAGGGTTGAGAGCGTGGCATCGTTCGAGACATAGCCACTGGTGAACAGCAGCGCGCCGTCCTTGCCGTGCAGATCGGCCAGTTCACGCTCCAGGTCGACATGGTAGTGCGTGTTGCCACCAATGTTGCGGGTGCCGCCCGAACCGGCACCGACATCGTGCAGCGCCTCTTCCATCGCGGCGATCACCTTGGGGTGCTGGCCCATCGCCAGATAATCGTTGGAACACCAGACCGTGATCGGCTTGGGGCCATTGTGTCCGGCAAAGCAGCGAGCGTTGGGATAGGCGCCCTTGTTGCGCAGAATATCGATGAAAACCCGATAGCGGCCTTCCGAATGGAGCCGGTCGATCGCCTGGTCGAAAATCTGGTCGTAGTTCACTAGCGGGTTCCGCTTGCTGCTTTCGGGCGCCTCTACCGCAACCGCCGGTCGCGCGCCAGCAACTTATTGCCGGAGATGCTTGGTCTGCTCACAGCACTGCGCGGCGATCGAGGTCGTATGCGGCGAGGGCGGGGTTCAGTGCTGCCAGTCGGGCTTGGCTTCGGTCTTGGGGCCAGTAACGGTATGGCAGGATCGATTTCGGACATATCCCTTTGTGCCGGACTTGCCGGTGCGCCCTGCTTTTAGCTACGATCAGCCTGAAAAGGGAAGGGATCGTTCGAATGGAAATGCTGTTCGCTCTGGGGCTTGGCTATGCGTTGGGGTCGATCCCGTTCGGCCTGATCCTGACCAGCCTGTCCGGGGCGGGTGATCTCCGCTCAATCGGATCGGGCAATATCGGTGCCACCAACGTGCTGCGAACCGGGCGCAAGGGGATTGCCGCGGCCACCCTGCTGCTTGATCTGCTGAAGGCGCTGACGGCCGTGCTGTTGGCCCGCCACTTCTGGCCGGGGGATGAGGCTCTGGCCGCGTTTGGCGCGATCCTGGGGCATTGTTTCCCGATCTGGCTGCGGTTCAAGGGCGGGAAGGGCGTTGCCTCGATGATGGGGGCCTCGCTCGGCCTCGCCTGGCCGATCGGTCTGGCCTATGCCGTCACCTGGCTGGGCCTGCTGGCAATTACCCGGATTTCTTCACTGGCCGGGCTGACGGCAGCGATCGTTGCGCCGATTGCTGCCTGGTGGCTGGGCCATTCGGACTATGCCGCCGTCCTAGCCGCGATTGCCGTGCTCGTGCTTTTCCTGCACCGCGGCAATATCCAGCGCCTGCTGGCCGGCACCGAACCCCGCGTGGGCAGCAAGGGCTGATGCAAGGGCTCAGTCAGGCGGAGGCATTTGCCCGCATCCGCCTGCTGCGCTCGCCCAATATTGGGCCGGTATTCTATCGGCAATTGCTCCACCGCTTCGGCTCGGCAGAGGCTGCCCTGGCCGGACTTCCGGACCTGGTTCGACGCGGCGGGGGTAGCTACAAGCCGGCGAGCGAAGAACGGGTGGCCGCCGAAGTTCAGGCAGTTCGTGCGGCAGGCGCGCGTTATCTCTTCCACGATTCACCGGACTATCCGCTCTTGTTGGCCGAACTGGATGGCGCCCCGCCGATCCTGATCTGCCAGGGTGATGCCGCGCTGAGGCAACGACCCTGTGTCGCGATTGTCGGCGCGCGCAATGCCTCTGCTGCGGCGGTCAAGCTTGCCCGGATGTTTGCCGGCGAACTGGCCGAGGCGGGCTATGTCGTGGTCTCGGGGCTGGCACGCGGCATCGACGGCGCGGCGCACCAGGCCAGCCTGTCTGGTGGGACGATCGGGGTGATCGCGAGCGGGATCGACATCGCCTATCCGCCTGAGCATGCCGATTTGCAGGAGGCGGTTGCCACGCAGGGGCTGCTGCTGGCTGAACAACCACCGGGGACGGAGCCGCTGGCGCGGCACTTCCCGTCCCGCAACCGGATCATTGCCGGGATCGCGGCGGGGACCCTGATTGTCGAGGCGGCCCCGAAATCCGGGTCGCTCATCACCGCGCGGCTGGCGGGAGAGGCGGGGCGTGAGGTGATGGCCGTGCCCGGCTCGCCGCTCGACAGCCGCTCGCAAGGATGCAACCAGCTGATCCGCGACGGCGCGACCTTGGTCCAGCGCAGCGAGGATGTGATCGAACTGCTGACCGGCTTCGATGGTCAGCCGCGTTCTCGTCTGCGCGAATCCAATGCGCCGTGGAGTGCATTGGCAGATGTTGAAGAGGATCCTGCGGATATCGCCAGCCTGCTGACCACGGCACCGGTCGCCGTGGACGAACTCGTGCGGCAAAGCGGGGCCAGCGCGGGGGCTGTGCAACTGGCACTGCTGGAGCTGGAACTGAGCGGCAGCCTGGTGCGGCACGCCGGCGGCCGGGTTAGCCGCACCTAGGCAAGTTTGACGATCGACCCCCTTGACGATTGCCCTCGCTGCTCCCCACCCTCGCGCGTACGTATACGCGTAAGGATTGCAACCCACCATCATGCAACTTGTCATCGTTGAATCCCCGGCCAAGGCCAAGACCATCGAAAAGTACCTGGGCAAGGACTTCACTGTCCTGGCGTCCTATGGCCATATCCGCGACCTGCCGCCCAAGGATGGCTCGGTCCGCCCGGATGAAGACTTTGCGATGGATTGGGAGCTCTATGGCGACAAGGCCAGCCGGGTTAAGGCCATCACCGATGCGGCCAAGTCGGCGGACCGCCTGATCCTGGCGACTGACCCTGACCGCGAGGGTGAGGCGATTTCCTGGCACGTTCAGGAATTGCTGGCGAAGCGCAAGGCGCTGCCCAAGGACGTGCAGCGGGTTACTTTCAACGCGATCACCAAGGATGCCGTAACCACGGCGATGGGCCGCCCGCGTGAGCTCGATCAGGATCTGATCGATGCCTATCTGGCGCGGCGTGCGCTGGATTATCTGTTTGGCTTCACGCTTTCGCCGGTGCTGTGGCGCAAGCTGCCGGGCGCGAAAAGCGCGGGCCGCGTCCAGTCGGTCGCGCTGCGCCTGATCTGCCAGCGCGAGCATGAGATCGAGCTGTTCCGCCCTCAGGAATACTGGTCTGTCGCCGCCAAGCTGGCGCACGATGGCACCGAGTTCACCGCGCGGCTGGTCAAGTTTGAGGGAGCAAAGCTTGAGAAGCTGAGCCTGGGCGACAAGGGCAGCGCCGATCGCGCCAAGGCGGCAGTCGAGGGCGGGGCCTTCCGCGTGGAAGAGGTCGAAACCCGGCCGACCCGGCGCAATCCCTGGCCGCCGTTCACCACCTCGACCCTGCAGATGGAAGCCGCGCGAAAGCTGGGGTTCTCGGCGGCGCATACCATGCGGGTGGCACAGACGCTGTATGAGGCCGGCGCGATCACCTATATGCGGACCGATGGGGTGCAGATGGATCCCAGCGCCATCTCCGCGGCGCGCAAGGCGATCAGTGATCG
>JBEEIN010000006.1:0-5580 GCA_041169825.1 Pseudomonadota bacterium | reverse complement strand
CCCGCTGTCAGCACCAGCACCAGGCCGAGCGCGGCAAACCACGCCACGCGCCGACCGGGGAGACGGGCCGGATCGCCGGGTTCAAAGGCCGGAACAGTGCGGCGGGCATGGTCGGGCTCGTGCTGGGCCAGTTCCTCACGGACCAGGCCGACGATAGCATTGCTGTCGAGCCCGACAGCCTTGGCATAGCTGCGCGCAAAGCCCACCGAATAAGCCCGGGATGGCAGGGCAGAATAGTTTCCAGCTTCGATTGCGGCGAGCTGGCGTTCCGAAATGCGGGTCAATTGGGCAATGTCGGCCAGAGACTTGCCCGCCGATACCCGAGCCCGGGCCAGTTGCGCACCCGCGCCCTCAAGAGGCAGTTGCGCCTCTTCTGCTTGTTCAATCATCTCGACCCCGGAAGCAGTATTGTTTTGCGATCTCGCCCCGCAGGACCGGACCTTCGCGGATTGCTATCCCGAGTCAACGAAAATTGCGCACACTTAGGCGGGGAAGCGACAATTGGCCGAGTTTCTGCGGCAAACGGCGGATCAGTCGCAGTCGATTCCGCGTTCCTGCGCCCAGGCAACCAGCGCGCCGCGCAGGTCACGCGGCGGGGCGGCCAGCCAGCCGTTCATCGCCATCCCAATTTCCTCCAGATCGACCTTCCGGACCAGTTCCTTGATCGGTCCGACGCTGGCGGGCGTGATCGAGAGGCGGCGGATGCCGATCCCCATCAATGCCAGGGCTTCAAGTCGGCGCCCGCCCATTTCACCGCAAACCGTTACGTCAACATCATGTCCGGCAACCGACTGCATCACCCGCTTCAGGAAGCGCAGGATCGCCGGGCTGAGCCAGTCATAACGCTCAGCCAGTTTCGGGTTGGCACGGTCCGCCGCGAACAGGAACTGGGTCAGGTCATTGGTGCCAATCGAGAGGAACGACAGCTTGGGGGCGAGCACGTCAAGTTGCTCAGCCAGGGCCGGCACTTCAAGCATAGCGCCATAGCGGATCGCTTCGGGCAGCAGCTTCTTCTGGCTTTTCAGATAGGCCCGCTGGCGCTCGAAGACCTCGCGCGCGGCATCGAATTCCCACGGCTCGGTCACCATCGGGAACATCACGTTGAGCGTCCGCCCGGCCGCTGCTTCAAGCAGCGAACGGGCCTGGACCTTGAGCAGGCCTTCGCGTTCGAGCGCAACGCGCAAGGCTCGCCAGCCCATTGCGGGGTTCTCTTCGTCCTCGCCATCGTTGTGACGCAGGTAAGGCAGCACCTTGTCCCCGCCGATATCGACCGTGCGGAACACCACCGGCTTGTCTCCGGCGGCCTCCATCACATCGCGATAGAGCCGGGTCTGACGTTCGCGCGCGGGCAGGGTGGCGGAAACCAGGAACTGGAACTCGGTCCGGAACAGGCCGACCCCGTCAGCCCCGCTCAGCGAAAGGCCCGGCATGTCATCGCGCAGGCCGGCATTCATCATCACTGTGATGCGGGTGCCGCAGCGGGTGAAGGGTTCGACATCGCGGAGCTTGGCATAAGCCGCCTGGCGCTCGCGGCTCTTGGCAAAGCGGGCCTCGAAGGCATCGACCACGGCAGGCTGGGGCCGCGCGGTGACCTGGCCGCCATCGGCATCGAGCAGCAGCAGGTCACCTTCGCGGATCGCGCCGCGCAGCGACCGAACCCGGCCCAGCACCGGAATGCCCATAGCCCGCGCGACGATCACGACGTGGGCAGTGAGCGAGCCTTCTTCTAGCACCACGCCCTTCAATCGGCGCTTGTCATATTCCAGCAGTTCGGCCGGGCCGAGATTGCGGGCGATCAGGATTGCATCCTGCTTCAGACCCATGGTCGCCGCCGTGCCCATCTGGCCCGAGACGATCCGCAACAGGCGGTTCGACAGGTCTTCAAGATCATGCATCCGATCGGCCAGCAGCGGATCGTCGATCTGCCGCATCCGCATCCGGGTGCGTTGCTGGACGCGCTCGATCGCGGCCTCGGCGGTCAGGCCGGAATCGATCGCCTCGATGATCCGACGGCTCCAGCCTTCATCATAGGCGAACATCTTGTAGGTTTCGAGCACCTCCTCATGCTCACCCCCCACGCCGAATTCCGCTTGGCTGGCCATCCGGTCAATCTGTTCGCGCATCTTGTCAAAGGCGAGGTAGACGCGCTGCAATTCGGCATCGCGGTCCTCGGCCATGACATGTTCGATGGTGATCCGCGGCTGGTGGAACACCGCCGAGCCGATCGCCAGCCCCTTGACCAGCGCCAGCCCGGCGAGCCGCTGCGGCCCAGTCATCGCCGGGCTGAGCAGGGCCTCTTCCTCGTCCACCAGACCGGCGTTGGAAATCAGTTCCGACAGCACCATGGCGACAGTCTGGAGCGCCTCGATCTCAACCTCTTCATAGCGGCGCGGATCGGCATGCTGGACGCAGAGCACGCCCACCGCGCGCTCACGCCGGACAATCGGCACGCCTGCGAAGGAGTGGAACTTTTCCTCACCCGTTTCCGGCCGGTAGGAAAAGTCCGGGTGGGCCGTCGCCTCGGCCAGGTTGAGCATTTCGGTGTTCTGGGCGATCGTCCCCACCAGACCTTCGCCCACGGCCATGCGGGTGACGTGGACCGCCTCTTGAGCCAGCCCGCGGGTGGCAAAAAGCTCAAGCTGGCCCTCGCGCAGCAGGTAGATCGAGCAGACCTCGCTATCGAGACCCTCGCCAATCACCTCGACCACATTGTTCAGCTTGGCCTGGGCATGGCTGCGCGACGCCATGACATCATGCAGGCGCGTCAGGATCGTGCGGGCGGCCGAGGCGGCGGAAGCGGGCATAGGTTCTAGCTAACCCAAACTGCGGCGCACGCAAGCGCGGCCGTAACCAGCGCAACCGTATTTTTTGCTAGAAGCCTTGCCACACTAACCGGTGACGGGCCACCCGGCCCCTGGGGGCCAACCCGCCACCGGCCGTGCGCCTCAAGGCGAACGAGCGCTAGAAGTGCTCCAGTTCTTCCTTGATGCGAAGCTTTCTTCGCTTGAGCTGCTGGATGATCGCAAGGTCAGGCAGGGGTCGGTTCAATTCATCCTGAATCCGGCGCTCAAGTCCGGCGTGCTTGAGCTGCAAGGCACTGACATGCGACTGTTCCATTGGCGATACTCCTCCGTATGCCCCCAGGGGCAGGACCATGGCCCAGACCGAGTTCGCACTTCCCGACTCGGCTTGCGGCGGGGTCACTGCGATTGTCATGGAAGCATATTAAGCCTATCTTGCGAAGCACTCATTCAGGGCACTTGCGGCAGGTCGCATTGGTGCCGCGCCTGAAGGGGGCAAAGGGAGGCTTTGGTGAGCGAAGAGGAGCTGAAAAAGCGCCTGGAGATGCTGCGGATCGAGCACCGCGATCTTGATGCAGCGATCGACGCGCTGACCAGCGCCGGTGGCACCGACCAACTGCAAATTGCCCGGCTCAAGAAACGCAAGCTGCGCTTGAAGGATCAGATCGCCATGCTTGAGGATTATCTGATCCCTGACATCATCGCCTGAAGCGGGGCCACCCGCCGCAAAACCGTCTCCCGCCGGGACAGTGCAAAAATGCCGACCGGAACGGCGCTTTCGTGCGATGACAAACGCGCGGCAGAGTGGTTACGCAGCGGTGATGGCAAAGCCGGCGAACATCAATCCACGGATCGTGGAAGGCCTTTACTGCGAAGCCCTGATCCTGTCGGATGAGGTGCGGCTGGCTTTTACGCTTTCCGGGCGGCTTGAGGCGATGGCTGACGGAGCGGATGCGGCAAAAGTTGCCCTGTCCTGCGAAGCGTTGCGCACCACGACCCGGATGATGCATGCCGTGGCCTGGCTGTTGAACCACCGCGCCTTCTTCAAGGGCGAGCTCTCCGCGTTCCAGCTCCATCGTTATGGCAAACTCGCGCATTTTCCGGAAAGCGATCCGCAGCACCTAGCGCTGCTCGATCATGAAACCCGGGAATTGATACGGGAAACGGAACGGTTCCACGCCCGGCTGAAGCGGATCGATACCAGCTGGCGCGAGCGGGATGCCGCTGCCCCCAGCGCCATTACCGCCCTGCGCGAGCGCCTCGCCCGCAGCGCCGGTGCCTAGCTGGCGGACAGCGCGCGAAGCCAGGCCTCGCGTCGTTCACCGGCAGGTTCCGCACCAGGGCTGAACCGCTGCACCGCGCCGCGCATGGCGGCTGCGGCGTCATCCAGCGAGCCGTGCAGCCCCACGCCGACCGCGGCCAGCATGGCGGCGCCCAATGCGGTCGTCTCGACAAATTCCGGCCTTTCGACCGGCACGCGCAACACATCGGCCAGATCCTGCGCCATCCAGTCGTTGGCGCTCATCCCACCATCGATCCTGAGCGCGGTCCAGCCAGCGCCATCGGCAGCGAAGGCCGCGGCCAGATCGGCGGTTTGCATCGCCATGGCTTCCAGCGCAGCCCGCGCCAGATGCGCACGGGTGGTCGAAAAGCTCATTCCGGCAATCACGCCCCGCGCCTCTGGCCGCCAGTGCGGTGCGCCAAGCCCTGACAGCGCGGGGACAATCGTCACCCCGCCGCTGTCGGGGACCGAGCGAGCAAGTTGCTCGGTCTCGGGTGCGGAGGCAATGATGCCAAGGCTGTCGCGCAGCCACTGGACGAGGCTCCCCGCCACAAAAACCGATCCTTCCAACGCATAGGTCCGCTTTCCGCCCAGTTGGCAGAGCACGGTTCCAAGCAGGCGATGGCCTGAGCGGGGAACTTCGCTGCCCATGTTGGCGAGGACAAAGGCACCCGTGCCATAAGTCGCCTTGGTTTCGCCCGGGTTCAGGCAGCCCTGCCCGATCGTCGCGCTCTGCTGGTCGCCAACCAGCCCCGCGATCGGGATCGCGCCGCCAAACAGGTCGGCCGTGGCTGCGGCAAACCGGCCGGCATTGTCGGTTACTTCCGGGAGGGCCGCTTGCGGCACGCCAAGCAGATCGCACAGCCCGGCATCCCAACTCGCCCCCGCCAGCGGCAAGAGCAGGGTGCGGCTGGCATTGCTGGCATCGGTCACATGGGCGCCGCCCGAAAGCTTCCAGGTCAACCAGGATTCGACCGTTCCCAAGGCCAGTCGCCCGGCTGCCGAGGCTTCCGCCACCGCTGGTACATTATCGACCAGCCAACGCATCTTGGTGCCAGAGAAATAGGGGTCAAGCAGCAGGCCAGTCGCGGCCTGGACCACCGGCTCCTGCCCATTCTCACGCAGGCTGGCGCAGAAATCGGCGGTGCGACGGTCCTGCCAGACCAGCGCGTGATGCAGCGGCTGACCGGTACCCTTGTCCCAGGCGACCACGGTTTCGCGCTGGTTGGTGATCCCGATTGCCGCAATCCGGCTTGCCCCACCGGCCGCTTCGACAACCTGCCGCGCACAAGCGAGGGTCTTGTCCCAGATCTCGGCCGCATCATGCTCAACCCAACCCGGTTGGGGGTAATATTGGGTTAGTTCCTGCTGGGCGACACCCTTGAGTGCGCCATCGGGGGCGAACAGCATGGCCCGGGTTGAGGTGGTGCCGGCGTCGAGGACAAGGATAAGGTCGGTCATGCAATCCTTTCTGCCGTTCGTGTCGAGCGAAGTCGA
>JBEEIN010000005.1:0-3195 GCA_041169825.1 Pseudomonadota bacterium | reverse complement strand
CTCGCCTCTTCCGTCTTGGCATCCTGGGCCATCACGGGGGCGGCGAAGCTGGCACCGGCAACAATAGCCAGAGCCGAGGCAACGCAACGCAACTGCGACTTCTTCATGGGTATCCTCCCCTTGCACACCCCTTTGCGGGGCACCTTTGCCGCACTCAAGGACCTGCCTTGTGCCGACAATCGATTGCACACCTATCGCAATCGATTGCAATTGCAAGTGCAAACATCAGGTTCCCAGATCTCCGCCTGGATTGGTGATTGCCTTTGGTGCGGTTTGCAGGAAGATGCGCCCATGACCGAACGGCCTCGCATTCGAAACATTGCCGACCTCGCCAAGATTGCCGGAGTATCCCCTGGCACAGTTTCTCGGGCACTTTCCGGCGCTGGCCTAATCAGTCAGAAGACCCGGGAGCGCATCCAGGCGCTCGCGCGCGAGCATGAGTTTCGGCCCAATATCATGGCCCGCAACCTGCGAATTCAGCGCACCGGGGCGATCGGCGTGCTGATCCCGCTGGGCCACGAAACGGGCCAGCATATCTCTGACCCATTCTTTATTACGATGCTGGGCCTCTTGGCCGATGCGCTGACCGAACGTGGCTATGACCTGGTGCTCAGCCGCGTCATCCCAACCGATGACGACTGGCTGGATCGCTATGCTGATTCGGGTCGCGTCGACGGCATCATCGTGATCGGGCAGTCCGACCAATCGGCCGTATTGGACCGCGTGGCAGCCCGTTATCGCCCGCTGGTCGTCTGGGGCGGTCATTCGCGCGGCCAGGTGCACTGTTCGGTGGGTTCGGACAACATCGCTGGTGGCGACATTGCCACCAGCCACCTAATCGAGCGCGGCTGCAAGCGGATTGCCTTTTTCGGCGATCCGACCCCGCTGGAAATTGCCCAACGACTGGAAGGCTGCCGCAACGCGCTGGCCCGGGCCGACATGCCCGATGCACTCAGCACCTTTCCGGCCCATCTGGCTGCCGGGGTGAGCGATTCGGGCATAGCGGACTATCTGGAAGCCGCTGATGAACTGCCTGACGGAATTGTCGCCGCCTCGGATGTCATCGCGATGAGCGCGCTGCGGGCCCTCGCCGAACTTGGTCGGGCCGTTCCCGGACAGGTGAAAGTGATCGGTTATGACGGTCTGGCCTTAGGGGAGCATACCGTGCCCCGGCTCACCACCGTCAAGCAGGACCTGAACACCGGCGCGCGCAATCTGGTCGATCTGCTGCTGCGCCGGATTGCCGGGGAGGATACCAGTTCGGTCGTGATGATGCCCGAATTGGTGGTGCGCCTGTCTACCTGATCGCCGCCTGGGCAAGGGCAAGCGCGCCCAACAGACCCGCGCGATCGCCGAGGTCAGGCCGCACCACGATCTCGCTGGCCTTGCCACGGAAATAGCCATTGCCCAGGCGCTCAGCCTCGGCGCGAACCCGCTCGATCAGTCCCGGTGTCCCCATGACCCCGCCGCCGAGCACGATCCGGCCCGGTTCGAACATCGCCTGAGCAGCCGTGACCGCATGGGCAAGGTACCAGGCAACGATTTCATGCCCGACGTGATCGGCTGGCAGTTCGGAGAGCGACACACCATACCGCGCCTTAACCGCCGGCCCGCTGGCCAATCCTTCGAGGCAGGTTCCATGGAACGGACAAACCCCGGCGAATCCCGCGTCTGCGGGGTGAAGCGGCAAACGGAAATGCCCCATCTCAGGGTGCGAAAAGCCCGCCAGCGGCTTGCCACCGATCACGGCACCGCCGCCGACCCCCGTGCCAATGGTGAAGTACAGCACCGACGGTTGCCCCTGACCCGCCCCCCAGGTGTATTCTGCCAGGGCAGCGGCGGTTACATCGGTGTCGAGCCCAACCGGGCAGCCGAGCCGCGCAACCAGAGGACCGACCAAATCGGTGTTCGACCAGCCATCTTTGGGCGTAGCGAGGATATGACCCCACTGCGACGAGGCACGGTCAACCTCAACCGGACCGAACGTTGCAACACCGACGGCAGCGATCGGGCCGTGCTGCTCCAACCAGTCGCAGGTGGCGGCAATCGTTTCAGCCGGGGTGGTCGTCGGGATGCGGGTCGTGGCGATGACCTCGTCAGGACCACGCGCCACGCCCAGCACAAATTTGGTGCCGCCGGCCTCAACCAGTCCAAACAATGGTGCGCTCATCGCGAGACGATCTGCGCCGTTTCCCCGTCGAGCGCAATCCGGAAGCGCGGCGCAGGAACGCCACCGAAAGTCGCTGCGACAAGCTCCGGCTGCTCGGTAACACTGCGGCCTTTCAGGCCCCAGTTGTCAATGAACCCGGCGACTTCCAGGTTATCCATCACCCACCAGCTATAGGTCTGAACCGGCTCTTCGTCCGGGTTTGGTGCGACCAGGCCTGTGCCATTAAGTGGGTGCCACGGTCCGGACAGCCGATCGGCCACCATCCCGTAGAGTCCGTTGGGGCCGGTTGGTCCGGCAGGATCAAAAGTGCGGCGCTGGGTGGACCAGAACAGATAGTACCGCCCATCCTGCACGCGAAGCACGGGCCGCTCCATCTCGTTGTTCACCCCATTGGCGGTGACGAGCGGCGGCAGCAGCGACCAACCGTCAAAGCCGGAGCCATTGGCCCTGGCCAGCCCGACCACGCCATTGAAGGCTTCGGTCGAGCTTGCGTCCGAGGCCGTAAACAGCAGGTAATCGACACCGTAAGCCGGATCGCGGAAGTGGAACGGATCGCGGAAGCCCTTGATGAACCCGGGCGCGCCAACGGTCTGGTTGACGATGACATAATGCTTGCCATCGGCGGCGACGCTTTCGGCTGCTTCGCTCCAGCCCGTCACGCGGATCGTGTCGCCCGCATGCTCCAGCATGCCGGCGGTCTGGAACAGCCGCTGCTCAAAGCTCCGTCCGGTGTCACCGCGCCGCCCGGTGGCGGTGTAGAACAAGGTAACTTTCCCGTTGGCTGCGTCATAGACGGTCGAGCCGGCCCACTCGCGCGATCCGGGATTGAGGTCGTCCGGCAGCAGGTAACCACAGTCACACCAGGCGCCATCCCGCTCCAGCAGCAGGCGCAGGCGGGCGATATCGTGACGCAGGTCCGGATGCACCTCGCGGGGCGCACACATGATCACCCAGGGGGTCCATCCATTCAAGACGACTGTTTGGCCCGCGGGCGTCTCAAATGGCCAGCAATCCCACAACTGGAA
>JBEEIN010000004.1:0-3093 GCA_041169825.1 Pseudomonadota bacterium | reverse complement strand
TAACGCGTCAGGTCACAAGAACCATCTTGCGCTGCCACGACCGGGCAGAGCGGCGGTTGGCCCTTCAGGTCATCGCGCGCAACATCGCCGTTGGAACGATAAAGGATCGCGGCATTGCGGAACGCTGTGGCGGAACAGCCCGCACCCCAATTGTAACAAGCATCCAGCTTCAGCGGCCTCAGCACCAGCCGGCTGATTGCCACGTCAAACCGTTCGCCCGTCACCCGCTCGATCACGCTCGCGGCGATCGGGAAGTTGATATTGCTATAGGCGAACCAGCCCGCCTTGGGACCGTGCTGCGCATCCCACATCGCGGGTTCGGCCAGCCGTTCGCGCAGGGTTACATCCAGCGGAATGATATAGCGCTCGCCCCCGTCGCGCAGGCTCGACTGGTGGCTTAGCAGCAGGCGCAGGGTGATCGGCTGGTCCGGATAGGCCGGGTTGCGCAGGGGCCAGCCAAGATAGTCCGAGACGTCGCGGTCAAGGCTCAGTTTCCCCTGATCGACCAGGCGCAGCACGGCCAGCGTGGTGACCAGCTTGGAGATCGAGGCGATCCGCACCGGGCTGTCGGCGGTTACCGCCCGTCCGTTCGTCCGGTCGGCGAGCCCTTCGGCCAGGACCGGGCGGATGCTGTGGCGATCGAATTCGACCGCGACCGTGGCGGGTAGGGCTTGCGCGGCAAGCGGCGCGGCGAGGATCAGGCTGGCAAGCAGGATGGGCAGGCGCATGGCCTGCAACCTAATGCGCCAGAATCGCTTGTCGAGGGTCAGTCCAGGTTGGGCCGCAGCCAGCGCTCGGCGGTGGCCAGGTCCGCCCCGCGCCGCGCGGCGTAGTCTTCCACCTGATCACGCCCGATCCGAGCCACGCCGAAATATTCCGACTGCGGGTGCCCGAAATAGAACCCGGACACCGCCGAAGTCGGCAGCATGGCATAGCTCTCGGTCAGGGTGATCCCGGTCTTGGCCGGGGCATCGAGCAACTCAAACAGGATCGGTTTGAGGCTGTGATCGGGGCAGGCCGGATAACCGGGAGCCGGGCGGATACCCCGGTATTCCTCGCGGATCAGCGCCTCGTTGGTCAGCTGTTCGCCCGGCGCATAGCCCCACAGTGTGGTGCGGACATGCTGGTGCAGCCGCTCGGCAAAGGCCTCGGCAAAGCGATCGGCCAGCGCCTTCAGCAGGATGTCCGAATAGTCGTCGTGGGCGGCCCGGAACCGTTCGAGGTGCGGTTCAATTCCGTGGATGCCCACGGCAAAGCCACCGATCCAGTCGCCAGCGGGATCGATGAAGTCGGCCAGGCAATAGTTCGCCCGGTCGCGGCTCTTGCGGATCTGCTGGCGCAGGAAGGGCAGGCGGACGTGGCGCTCTTCCTCGGTGAGGTAGAGGTCGACATCATCGCCATCTCGCGTGCAGGGCCAAAAGCCGCAGACACCCTTGGCGGTCAGCCATTTCTCGCTGACGATCTTCTCCAGCATGGCAATCGCATCGTTGTAGAGCGCGGTCGCGCTTTCGCCGACGACCTCGTCCTTCAGGATCGCGGGGAAATTGCCGGCCAGTTCCCAGGCACGGAAGAACGGGGTCCAGTCAAAGCAGGTGACCAGGTCGGCCAGGTCCCAATCCGCGAACAGATGCAGGCCGGGCTGCGCGGGCGGAGCCGGCTTGTCCGAGAAATCGGCCTGAAAGCCATTGGCGCGGGCCTCTTCCAGGCTGAGCAGCGCCGATGCTTCCTTGCCCTCACGCAAGTCGCGCATGTGCTGGTATTCATCGGCGGTCGCTTCGACAAAGCCATCGCGCTGGGTGTCGGACAGCAGCTGGCTGGCGACACCGACCGCGCGGCTGGCATCAAGCACGTGGATCACCGGGCCGGTATAGGCCGGATCGATCTTGAGCGCGGTGTGGAGCTTGCTGGTGGTCGCCCCGCCGATCAGCAGCGGGATTTTCAGGCCCGCGCGTTCCATTTCCTCGGCCACGGTGACCATTTCGTCGAGACTGGGGGTGATCAGGCCGGAGAGGCCGATCATGTCGACCTTTTCGGCAATCGCGGTTTCGATGATCTTGGACCACGGCACCATCACGCCAAGGTCGATCACTTCATAGCCGTTGCACTGCAAGACCACGCCGACAATGTTCTTGCCGATGTCGTGAACGTCGCCCTTGACCGTGGCCATGATGATCCGGCCCTTGGACTGGGCCGCAGTGCCAAGCGCTTCCTTTTCCGCTTCGATGAAGGGGATCAGGTGGGCCACGGCCTTCTTCATCACGCGGGCCGACTTGACCACCTGCGGCAGGAACATCTTGCCCGATCCGAACAGGTCGCCAACGGTGTTCATGCCCTGCATCAGCGGGCCCTCGATCACTTCGATCGGGCGGCCGCCCTTGGCAAAGATCGCGGCGCGGGCTTCTTCGGTGTCATCGACGATATGGGCGTCGATGCCCTTGACCAGCGCGTGCTCGATCCGCCGGGTCACATCCCAGCCGCGCCATTCCTCGGCTTCCTTCTGCGCCTTGGCATCGGTGCCCTTGAAGCTTTCGGCAAGGGTGATGAGGCGCTCTGTGGCACCCGGATCACGGTTGAGGATCACATCCTCGCAGGCCTGCCGCAGCGCCGGGTCGATCGTGTCGTAAACGTCAAGCTGCCCGGCATTGACGATCGCCATGTCGAGCCCAGCCGGGATCGCGTGATAGAGGAAGATCGAATGCATCGCCCGGCGCACCGGTTCGTTGCCGCGGAATGAGAACGAGAGGTTGGACAGGCCCCCGCTGAAATGCACGTGGGGGCAGCGCTGGCGGATTTCCCGCACAGCCTCGATAAAGTCGACGCCGTAATTGTTGTGCTCATCGATTCCTGTCGCCACGGCGAACACATTGGGGTCGAAGATGATGTCCTCGGGCGGGAAGCCGATCCCGATCAGCAGCTTGTAGGCCCGCTCGCAAATCTCGACCTTGCGGTCCTTGGTGTCGGCCTGGCCCTGCTCGTCGAAGGCCATGACGACCACCGCCGCGCCATAGTCCATGCACTTGCGCGCCTGGTCCAGGAACGGGCCTTCGCCTTCCTTCATCGAGATCGAATTGACGATCGGCTTGCCCGAAACGC
>JBEEIN010000003.1:0-4680 GCA_041169825.1 Pseudomonadota bacterium | reverse complement strand
GGTATCCCGGTCGTCGCGATCCTCGATTCGAACGTTTCGCCCGATGGCATCGCCTTCCCGATCCCGGCCAACGATGACGCCAGCCGCGCCATCCGCCTCTATTGCGACGCTGTTGCCGCTGCTGCCACCAAGGGCCGCCGCGAAGGCGTCGTGGATTCGGGCGTCGATGTCGGTGCGCTGGAAGAAGCCCCGGTTGAAGAAGCCGTGGTCGAAGTCGCCGCCGAAGCCGCTGCTGAAGAAGCTTCGACCGAAGCCTGAGCCCCTTCGGGTCAGCTTCAGTCACAAACCTGTAGCGTGGCGGGGCCAATGGTCCCGCCCGCCAGTTCCATTCAAGAAGGACCAGTTCAATGGCTTACACCGCCACTGACGTGAAGAACCTGCGTGAGCGCACCGGCGCCGGCATGATGGATTGCAAGAAGGCGCTCGACGATACCAACGGCGATATGGAAGCCGCGGTTGACCTGCTGCGCGCCAAGGGCCTGGCTGCTGTTGCCAAAAAGAGCAGCCGCACCGCCGCTGAAGGCCTGGTTGGTGTTGCCGTTTCGGGCACCAAGGGCGTGGCCGTCGAAGTCAATTCGGAAACCGACTTCGTTGCCAAGAACGACCAGTTCCAGGATTTCGTGCGCAAGACCACCGAAGTCGCCCTGGGTCTGGGTTCGGACGATGTCGAAGCGCTGAAGGCTGCGGCCTATCCGGGCGGCGGCACCGTGGCCGATACGCTGACCAACAACGTTGCCACCATCGGCGAAAACCAGCAGGTCCGCCGCATGAAGACCGTTTCGGTCAGCAACGGCCTGGTCGTGCCTTACATGCACAACGCCGCTGCACCGATGCTCGGCAAGATCGGCGTGCTGGTTGCGCTGGAATCCGATGCCGGCGCCGACGTGCTTGAGCCGCTGGGCAAGCAGATCGCCATGCACATCGCCGCGGCCTTCCCGCTGGCGCTGAACGCTGACGACCTCGATGCCGAGATGATCGCCCGCGAACGCAAGATCGCCGCTGAAAAGGCTGCCGAATCGGGCAAGCCGGCTGAAGTGCAGGCCAAGATGGTCGATGGCGCCGTGGCCAAGTTCGCCAAGGACAACGCGCTGCTCAGCCAGCTGTTCGTCATGGACAACAAGACCCCGGTTGCCCAGGTGGTTGAGCAGGCCGGCAAGGCCGCTGGCACCAAGATCGTGCTGAAGGACTATGTCCGCTTCCAGCTCGGCGAAGGCATCGAAAAGGAAGTCAGCGACTTCGCGGCAGAAGTCGCGGCGGCTGCTGGCCTGGGCTAAGGCTGTTTCCCGGCTCGTCCGGGACCGGACAACAGAAAGGGCTCGCCGGATTGGCGGGCCCTTTTCGTTTGTCCGCAGTTGACGCGGGGCAGTGCGGCAAGCCATCAGCGCGGCAAACAGGATCAGGGAGAAACCGCATGCAGACCCGTCGCCTTGGCAAATCGGCCATTACCGTCACCGACATCTGCATGGGGACCATGACCTTTGGCAGCCAGACCGACGAGGCCGAGGCGCACCGCATCCTCGATCGCTGCTTTGATTTCGGGATCAATTTCTATGACACGGCCGAAGGCTATCCGGTGCCGCCTGATCCGAAGTGGGTGGGCCGGACCGAGGAGATCGTCGGCCGCTGGATGAAGACCAAGCCGCGCGACGCCATCATCATGGCGACCAAGGTTTCCGGCCCAAGCCACGTCTGGTTCCGCAGCCCCAAACGCTCGGGCATGACCGCGCTGGATCGCCGCAACATCATTACCGCGGTTGAGGACAGCCTGCGCAATCTGCAGACCGATTACATCGACCTGTACCAGACCCACTGGCCCGATCACGACACGCCCTACGAAGAGACGATGGAAGTGCTCGACGAGCTGGTGCGCGATGGCAAGGTGCGGATCACCGGCTGCTCGAACGAGACGTCATGGGGCCTAATGAAGTCGATCGCTACGGCCGAACGGCTTGGCACGGCGCGCTATCAGACGATCCAGAACAATTTCAGCCTCAATAACCGCCGGTTCGAGGATGAGCTGGCGCAGGTCTGCCGCAAGGAAGGGGTCAGCCTGATTCCCTATTCGCCGATCGCCGGCGGCGTGCTGAGCGGCAAGTATCAGGCGGGCGCCCGTCCGGATGGCGCCCGGTTCTCGCGCTATTTGGGCATGGAAGGGCGCCAGCTGACCATGGCCAAGCGCTTCGTGAATGAGCGGTCATTGGCCGCGACCGAGCGGTTCCTGGCGATCGCGGCGGAAGCCGGGATCAGCGGCACCACGCTGGCGGTCGCCTGGTCCAAGCAGCATGACTTTGTGGCATCGACGATTGTCGGCGTGACGCGCGAGGATCAGCTGGACGAGATCTTCGCGGCCGGCGACCTGATCCTGTCGGACGAGGTGATGAAGGCGATCGACAAGGTTTCCAAGGAAATCCGCTATCCGATGGGATAAACCGGTGCGCAATGTCGGGGGCTGGCCGCGCCTCGTGGCTTGGCTTTGGCCGGTCCTCGGTATAAGGCCGCGCAAACCCCTGTGAGAGCGATGTCCTGTCCATGACCCAGCCCCGCTACAAGCGCATCCTGCTGAAACTTTCCGGCGAAGTGCTGATGGGCCAGCAGCAGTTCGGGATCGATCCCGAATTCGTTGCCGAACTGGCGGCCGAGGTGAAGGCGGCGAAGGAATCCGGCCTGGAAATCTGTCTGGTGATCGGCGGCGGGAATATCTTCCGCGGCATGGCCGGCGCGGCCAAGGGGATGGACCGCGCCCAGGCCGATTACATGGGCATGCTTGCCACGGTGATGAACGCGCTGGCGATGCAGAACGCGCTGGAGCAGCTGGGCGTGCCGACCCGGGTGCAGTCGGCGATCGAGATGGACAAGGTCTGCGAACCCGTGATCCGCCGCCGGGCCGAACGGCACCTCGAAAAGGGCCGGGTGGTGATTTTCGCGGCGGGCGTCGGTGCCCCTTACTTCACAACCGACTCCGGCGCCGCCCTGCGTGCTGCCGAGATGAAGTGTGATGCCCTGCTGAAGGGCACCTCGGTCGACGGGGTCTATGATAGTGACCCCAAGTCCAACCCACAGGCAAAACGTTACGATACAGTCGATTACGACACGGTCCTGGCTGATAACTTGAAAGTCATGGACGCCAGCGCCGTGGCGCTGTGCCGCGACAACAGCATTCCCATCGTCGTCTTCTCGATCCGCGAAAAGGGCAACCTGGCCAAGGTGCTTTCGGGGCAGGGGACGCAGACCATTGTGAAGAAGGGTTAGAACCATGGCCAAGTACGATAAGGCCGATCTCGAACGCCGTATGAAGGGCGCCGTGGAATCGCTGCGCAGCGATCTGGGCGGCCTGCGCACGGGCCGCGCCAACACCGCGCTGCTCGATCCGATCACGGTCGAGGTCTATGGCAGCAAAATGCCGCTCAACCAGGTGGCGACCGTTTCGGCGCCTGAACCGCGGCTGCTTTCGGTCCAGGTGTGGGACAAGTCGAACATTGGCCCGGTCGAAAAGGCGATCCGTTCGGCTGGCCTGGGGCTTAACCCGATCAACGATGGCAACAACATCCGACTGCCGATCCCTGATCTGACCGAGGAACGCCGCAAGGAACTGGCCAAGCTGGTCCACTCCTATGCCGAAAAGGCCCGCGTCGCGATCCGCAACGTGCGCCGTGACGGCATCGACGCGCTGAAGGCGGACGAGACCAAGAAGGAAATCTCGGAAGACGACCGCAAGCGCGGCGAAACCGAGGTCCAGAAGCTGACCGACGATATGATCAAGGACGTCGAAACGGTCGCCGCCCAGAAGGAACAGGAAATCCTCGGCAAGTGATCCGTCGACAAGCTCAGGATGAGCGGGTCGCGCGCCGTGACTGAGGCCCGTCACGTCGCCATCATCATGGATGGCAACGGGCGCTGGGCCAAGAAGCGCCACCTGCCGCGCGCCATGGGGCACCAGCGCGGGGTGGAAGCCGTGCGCACCCTGGTGCGCGCCGCGCGCGAAATGGGCTTGGAGGCGCTGACGCTTTACGCCTTCAGTACCGAGAACTGGCGGCGGCCCGAGGACGAAGTGTCGGCGCTGATGGGTCTGCTCAAGCGCTATATCGTGGCCGACATCGATGAATTCGTGGCTAACAACGTGCGACTGCGGATCATCGGTGACCATTCCGCCCTGCCAGCAGACGTCGTGGCCCTGCTGGATGACGCGCTGGAGCGCACTGCCGCGAATGATGGCACCACGCTCGTGATCGCCCTCAATTACGGCGCACAGGACGAAATCGCCCGCGCTGCCACCAAGGCCGCGGCCAAGGGCCCGATCACGCCTGCCGCGATCGAGGCCGAACTTGATACCGCCGGCCTGCCGCCGCTCGATCTGCTGATCCGCACCTCGGGCGAAGTGCGGCTATCGAACTTCCTGTTATGGCAGGCGGCCTATGCAGAAATGTGGTTTACCGACGTGCTCTGGCCCGATTTCACGCCAGACCACCTGCGCGAGGCGCTGCAAGCCTTTGGACAGCGGGAGCGACGCTATGGCGGACGGTAAGGGTAGAAATTCGGACCTTCCCGTGCGGTTTGCTTCAGCCCTGGTGGTCGTCGCGATCGCACTGTCGGCGCTGTGGCTCGGCGGCCTGGTCTGGGCCGGGTTTGCAATGATCGTGGCTGGTGGCGTGCTCTACGAGTGGCGGGCGCTGGTGCGGGGGT
>JBEEIN010000002.1:0-2657 GCA_041169825.1 Pseudomonadota bacterium | reverse complement strand
CTGCTCCGCCAGGCGGCGCCCGGGGCGATGGTCGTTGGCAAGGATGGCAGTGTCGAATGGATCGCCGCGCGCGATCTGGTGCCGGGCATGACCATGCGCGTCGCCGCGGGTGAGCGGCTGGCAGCCGATGGCACGATCGCTGCCGGGCAAAGCCGGTTCGACCGTTCGCTGCTGACCGGCGAAAGCGCGCCGGTTGCGATGCTGACCGGCGATGTGGTCCATGCAGGAACGCTCAACCTCGATGCCCCGGTCGACGTAAAGGTCACCGCCGCCGGGGCCGATACCTCGCTGGCCGAAATTGCCCGGCTGATGGAAGCCGCTGGACAGGTCCGCTCGCGCTATGTGCGGATCGCCGACCGGGCCTCGCGGCTCTATGCGCCTGCGGTCCACACGCTGGCGGCGCTGACGCTGGCGGGCTGGCTGATCGCCGGGGCGGGACTGCACCATTCGCTGGTGATCGCGATTGCCGTGTTGATCATCACCTGCCCCTGCGCGCTCGGGCTGGCCGTGCCGGTGGCGCAGGTTGTGGCGAGCGGGGCGCTGATGCGCGCCGGGGTGATGGTCAAGGACGGGGCGGCGCTCGAACGCCTCGCCAGCATCGACCGTGCCCTGCTCGACAAGACCGGCACGCTTACGCTTGGCCGCCCGGTGCCCGACGCTGCCAGCCTGGCCGCGCTCGATCCGGACGAGGCCGCCGTCGCCCTCGCGCTCGCCTCGCATAGTCGCCACCCGCTCTCGCGGGCCTTGGCCGAAGCGTTGGGCGATTGCCGTGCCGCTGACTTGCAGAATGTGGTTGAAGAAGCCGGGCTTGGGATTCACGCCCTGTGGCAGGGTCAGCCCGTCGCCCTGCGCCGCCCCGACAGCGCCAGCGGCATTTCCACGGCGCTTAGCATCGGCAGCGGCCCGATCCGCCTGGTCACCTTTGCCGACCAGCTCCGCCCCGATGCGGTGCAGGCCCTGGCCGAATTGCAGGCGTTGGGGATCGACGCCACGATCCTGTCGGGTGACAATCCCGCCGCCGTGGCCGAAGTCGCCCAGCAGACCGGGCTGATGGCCCAAGCGGCCGCCAGCCCGGCCGACAAGCAGGCCGCAATCGCCCGCTTGCAGGCCGCCGGGCACAAGGTGCTGATGGCCGGGGACGGGCTCAACGATGGCCCCGCGCTTTCCGCCGCCGATGCCTCGATGGCCCCCGGCAGTGCCAGCGATGTCGGGCGACAGGCGGCGGATCTGGTGTTCCTGGGGGATTCGCTCCTCGCCCTGCCGCGCAGTGTGCGCGCCGCGCGTCGGACCATGGCGGTGGTGAAGCAGAACTTCGTCCTCGCCATCGGCTACAATGCCCTGGCCGTGCCGCTGGCTATGGCGGGTTATGTCACGCCGCTGATCGCGGCCGTGGCGATGTCGACCAGCTCGCTGATCGTTATCGCCAATTCGCTGCGGCTTTATGGAGCCGCGCGGTGAACGGCCTGGCGATCCTGATCCCGGTTGCGCTGGGCCTTGGCATGTTGGGCCTGCTGGCCTTTTTCTGGGCACTCAAGCGCGGCCAGTTCGAAGATCTTGACGGCGCCGCCGCGCGCATCCTGATCGATGACGAGGACGATAGGGCGGCATGAACCGGGCCGCGCCTCTCTTCGCCCTATTGGCGATCATGCCCGCCGCGCTTCATGCCGCGCCGGTCCTGGCCAGCGATAGCCTGCTGGTGCCAATTTGCACCGGCGATGGCCAGACGCGGCTGGTGGAGATTCCCAAGGGCGGCTCTGCTCCGCGCAACGGCGGAGAGCAGGATTGCGTCAAGGGCTGCCACGCCGGTTCCTCGCGCAAGCGCACGGGGGCCCCGCAATTTGAGCCTGCGCAATGACGCAGCCTGACGCCTTAACGATAAGCACGGGCATGTGGCCCTATTACCCTGACCTGCTGGCCGTTCCGGTTCCGCGCTATACCAGTTTCCCCACTGCGGCGGAATTTGGTGACCGGGTCGGCGCGGCTGACGCGGATGCTGCGCTGCGCTCGGTTTCGGGCGATGTCTCGCTCTATGTCCATGTGCCGTTTTGTGAGCAAATCTGCTGGTACTGCGGCTGCAACACAGGCGCGGCCAACCGCCGCCAGCGCCTGGCGAGCTATCTTGATGCCCTGCACCGCGAAATTGCGCTCGCCGGGGTGCGGCTGGATGGCCGGATCGCCGCGCGGCGGATTGCCTTTGGCGGGGGCAGCCCCAATGCCATTGCGCCGACCGACTTTGTCCGGTTGGTCGATGCGCTGACGCTGCACGTATCGCTGGAAGATCCCCTGTGGTCGATCGAGATCGATCCTCGCACCTTGACCGCCGAATGGGCGCAGGTGCTGGGCTGGGTCGGCGTCAGCCATGCCAGCATGGGGGTGCAGACCTTCGCTCCGCATCTTCAGGCCGCGATTGGACGGGTGCAGGACGATGCCCTGATCGCGCGCGGTACGGACATGTTGCGCGGCGCCGGTGTTACCTCGCTCAACTTTGACCTGATGTACGGCCTTCCCGGACAGACCTTGGCCGACCTTGAGGCTACCCTGCGCCGCACGGTTGAGCTGGGCGCAGACCGGATTGCCCTGTTCGGCTATGCCCACGTGCCGCACCTGATCCCGCGCCAGCGCCGGATCGATGGCAGCAACCTGCCGGGGCAGGCCGA
>JBEEIN010000001.1:0-4045 GCA_041169825.1 Pseudomonadota bacterium | reverse complement strand
ATACTGCTGCAACTCAAGGGACCCCCAATAGGCCTGACGGCCAGGTAACACGAAGACGAGGCTGCCTTGCGGTTATTGGAAGTCCCCTTGGGGCAGCGGGGGCGGGCTATAAAGATTCGCGCCTTAATCGCAAGTGAAAATCACCCCCTTGAGAGGTGCTCCGCCACCGCCCGGAAAGCCGGTAGCGAGGTGGGATCAAAGGCCGTGTTGGCGGCGATCGGATGGGACCCGAACCGGGCGATCACCACCTCTGCGACGGGGTCGACATAGATCGCCTGACCATGAATTCCACGGGCCGAAAAAGCACCGTGATTTCCGGGCATTATCCACCACTGGCGGGTGTAGGAACCGTCCTGCAACCACTGGTATCCGGCCGGTGCGAAGGCCGCTTTGCTGCCCCCTGCCTTCACCGCTGCAACCGCTTCGCGGGTAATAATCTGGCCGCCATTTCCGTGCCCGTCGCAGCGCATTGTTTCGCCAAATCGGGCCATGTCGCGCAGCACGGGATTAAGTCCACCACCGGCAAAAGGCATTCCAGTCGAATCGATCAGGAAGTCCGCATCCTGTTCCATCCCCAGCGGAGCCCAGATTCGCTCGGACAGCACCTGATCGATTCGCTTGCCTTCGGTGCGGGCCACGATCCAGCCCAGCACCTCGGTATTGCAGGTCCGGTAGGTGAATCGCTCGCCGTGATTGCCGCTTTTGCGAATCGTCGGGAGAAACGCGTAGACATCGCCGGGACCGGTATAGCCTGGTGCGCGCGGGGTAAGTCCCAGGGCATTGCTCATCGCCCCGATGCCCGATGAGGGATCGGTATATTCCTCCGAAAAGTCGAGCGCGGTGGTCATGTCCATCACCTGTGCCAGTGTGGCATCGGCAAACCCGCTGCCCACCATTTCGGGCAGCAGTTCAGCCACCGGAGCCTTCGGATCGAGCCGGCCTTCCTGCACCAGCATCTCAGCGATCGTGCCGATGAAGCTTTTGGTCACGGAAAAGGCGATGTGCGGCGTGTCCTGGCGGGTTACGCCCAGATAGCGTTCGTACACAATCGTGCCCTTGTGCAGCACGAGCACGGCATCGGTAAAATGGACCGCCAGCGATCCCGCCCAGGTCAGTTCGCGCCCATCATCCATCGCCTTGAAGGTGATCGCGTCAATGTCATCGCGCAGGTTTACCGGTAGCTCCCAGACCGGCCCCAACCCGCGCGAGACCCGCGCCGTCGGCAGGAATTCGCGCATCCGCGAATAGGCATAGCGGTGCGTGGGAAACCGCATGTGATCCGCCCGTGCCCAGGCCAGACGCTTGTCCGGCGCGGGCGGCAGCCCCTCCATCCAGCCCATGGCAACGGGATCGGACGAATGGGCATCAAGGATCTTGTCAGGCACTGCGCTCTCCGGCTTTTGTTCTGCCGGTGACTGTGCCTCAGGAAAGCCGGTTGCGGAAGTCCTCGTAGCCGAAGCGGCGAACGCATTCGAGCTCGTCGGTCGCGCTGTCCCACAACCAGATCGAGGGCAGCGGCACGCCGTTGAAGGTCGTGGTCTTGACCATTGAGTAATGGGCCTGATCAAGGAAGGCGAAGCGCTGGCCAATTTCCGGGCCACTGGCAAAGCGGTAATCGCCGATCACGTCCCCGGCCAGGCATGACGGCCCGCCCAGCCGCACGGCTCCGCCCGCGCCCTCGTCCGTCTGCGGATCGAGCGGCGGCAGTTCACCCAGCATGGCCGGGCGATAGGGCGCTTCGATCACGTCGGGCATGTGGCAGGTGGCAGAGATGTCGGTGATGCCGATCGGCATGCCGTTCCACTGGCGATCCAGCACGGTCCCCACCAGGATCCCGGCGTCGAGCGCCACGGCCTCGCCGGGTTCCAGATAGATCTCGCAGCCAGTCTGGGCCTTCACCGCTTGCAGGAAGCCGACCAGCTGATCGCGCTGGTAATCGGCGCGGGTGATGTGGTGGCCGCCGCCAAAGTTCAGCCATTCCAGCTGCGGCAGGAACCGCTCGATCCGCGGCAACAGCGCCTGCCAGGTGCGCTCCAGCGGCTTGAAATCCTGTTCGCACAGGGTGTGGAAATGCAGACCGGTCACGCCCTGCATATGCTCGTCGGTCAACTGGTCGACTGGAAAGCCCAGCCGCGAATGCGGCGCGCAGGGGTCATATTTGGGCACTTCGCCCTCGGCGTGGAGCGGGTTGATCCGCAGGCCGATGTCAAAACTGTCACCCCGCGCCCGCGCGGCCGCGATCACCGGGGCGAAGCGGGCGATCTGACTGGGCGAATTGAACATGACATGGTCGGACAGCCGGCAGATTTCGGGCAGGTCCTCCGCCTTGTAGGCCGCGCAATAGGTCGCGATTTCGCCCTGGTAATGCTCGGCCGCCAGCAGGGCTTCCCACAGGCCAGAGGTGCAGACGCCATCAAGGTATTCGCCAACGATCGGCGCGACCTTCCACATCGAGAAGGCCTTGAGCGCTGCCAGCACCTTGATCCCGGCGCGGTCACGAATGTCCGCCAGCACGGCCAGGTTCGCCCGCAGCTTCGCGGCATCGACCACAAAGCTTGGGCTATCGACCCTGCTGAGATCAAACTGCGCAAAGGCGCCCGGATCGCCGGCCCTGGTTTCCATCAGAAGTCCAGCGGCCCCGCCAGTTCCTTGACCTGCCAGGGCAGGCCCTGCGTGTTCAGCATGTCCATGTAGGGATCGGGATCCATCTGCTCCATGTTGAACACGCCCTCACCGCGCCATGCGCCGGTCAGCATCATCGCCGCGCCGATCATCGCTGGAACGCCGGTGGTATAGCTGATCGCCTGGTTCCCGGTTTCGTGGAACGCCTCTTCGTGATCGCAGATGTTGTAGATGTAATAGGTCTTCTCGCCCGATCCATCGAGCGCCATGCCGGTGGCAATATCGCCGATGTTGGTCTTGCCCGTGGTGGTCGGCCCCAGCGTTTCCGGCTTGGGTAGGACGGCAGCCAGGAACTGCAAGGGCACGATTTCCTTGCCCTGATAATTGATCGGCTCGATCCCGGTCATGCCGACGTTCTGCAGCACGGTCAGGTGGTTGATATAGGCATCGCCAAAGGTCATCCAGAAGCGGCCACGCTCCAGTTCCGGCAGGAACTTCGCCAGGCTTTCCAGCTCTTCGTGATACATCAGGTACATGTTCTTGGGACCGACGCCCTCGAACTCAAAGTTCTGGCGGATCGTCATCGCCGGGGTTTCCACCCACTCGCCCTGGTTCCAGTGCCGCGCCGGGGCGGTCACTTCGCGGATGTTGATTTCCGGGTTGAAGTTGGTGGCAAAGGCCTGGCCGTGATCGCCGCCGTTGCAATCGAGGATGTCGAGCGTGCGGATGGTCTTGAGCTTGTGCTTCTTGAGCCACATTGCGAAGACCGAGGTAACGCCGGGATCAAAGCCTGACCCCAGCAGCGCCATCAGGCCCTTTTCCTTGAAGCGGTCCTGATAGACCCATTGCCAGCTATATTCGAACTTGGCCTCGTCCTTCGGCTCATAGTTCGCGGTGTCGAGGTAATCGACGCCAGCCGCCAGACAGGCGTCCATGATTGGCAGGTCCTGATAAGGCAGCGCCAGGTTGACCACCAGCTTGGGGCCGATCTGCTCGATCAGGCGGGTCAGCGCGGGGACTTCCTCGGCGTCAATCTCATAGGTCGAGACAGTCACGCCGGTGCGGTCCTTGACCGAAGCGGCGATGGCATCGCACTTGCTCTTGGTGCGGCTCGCCAGATGGATTTCGCTGAAAATCCCGGCGTTCATCGCCATCTTGTGAACGCAGACAGAGCTTACGCCGCCCGCACCGATCACCAGAACCTTGCTCACCTGTATCTCTCCTTTGCGAGGCGCGAAGGCGCGCATATAGGCTGGTTTCATGACGACACAACCGATGCGCGCTCCGACCAGCGAAGGCGTGGCTCGCGCCGCCGCCAAGATTGCCGAATTGCTGGTGCAGACACCACTCCTTGAGACCGAGGTCAACGGGGCAAAAGTGTGGTGCAAGGCCGATAGCCTCCAGCCCATCGGCGCCTTCAAGA